>JAHEBB010000148.1 GCA_024642575.1 Trueperaceae bacterium
GACCGCAATTTCAGGAACAATTAAGGGTGTAAGTAAAAAAAACTCAATAAGGGCTTTGCCTCTAAATTTTTCTTTAGCAATTACCCTTGCAGCGGGCAAGCTAACAGCAATACAAATTAGGGTGACCACTAAGGCAATTCCCACCGTATTTGCTGTAGATTCTAAAACCCGTGATACAGGTGAAAAGACATAATCCCAAGCTATGGGCAACCTGGCGGTTTCTCTAGCTTGCCACCACCATTTGCTGGGAAATAGGTCGGGCCAATTCCATCTAAAGGCAAAAGAAGCTATCAACAAAGGAATAAAAGGACCAAGAATAGCAATAGTAACAAAACTAAGGTAAAAGCGCTGGAAAGGGTTGAGGCGGGGGTTTTCTTTCATAAGGGAGTTCTCACACGCGACCGCGTTGACGCTCAAAACGTCGGTATAAGGCCAAATAAGTTATCAGGACAGCACTAGAAATAAAGCTAATAAACATAACAATTGCCATAGCTCTTAAGCGTCTTGAGTAATCAGCATCATCAAAAGCACGCCACGCTTCTACGGGGAGTGTGTTGGGAAAACCGCCTCCTAAAATAAAGGGCACTTCAAATGATCCAAAATTAAAGGCAAAGACAATAATGGTTGCCGAGACGATGCCTGGCATAATTTGTGGCAAAGTAACATGCCAGAAGGTCTGCCAGCGGCTTGCACCAAGCGTTAGCGCCGCTTCTTCGCTTTCTTTACCTAAACCCATAAGCACTGAGTAAATAATGAGAGTTGAAAAAGGGATTTGTTTCCATAAATAAACAATCATGATGCCTAAACCTGAGTGACTATAAAGAATGCGCGGAAAGTCGCGAGTACTTTCAATAAGTCCTATAGCAAATAAAAATCTGGCAATAATGCCACCATTGGTAAACAGTACAATGGTTAACGCAACCCCAACCAAGTAAGGAATCATAAGAGGAAGTTTATAAATATAGTTAAATGCTTTTATACCCTTAAAACGTTTGCGAAGCAGCAGGGCCAAATAAATGCTTAAAGCTGTGCCAATAACAGTAGGGACTACCGCATAGTAAAAAGTGTAAGCCACGGAACGCCAGAAGCCAGGTAATGCAAAAAGACTTTGGTAGTGTTTCAAGGTCGGAAATTCGTTAATACCATAAAGAGGCGCATATCCAAAACTTTGCAAAAGTGCCACTAAAATTGACCCTAGAAACAAGGTAGCCAAAATAATAACGACAGGAGCAAGCATCAGCGGTATATAAAGGCGCTGCATTAGGCTGGGTTTAGAAATAGGTTGCATAAAATTAAGTTAAAGGGAGGGTGATACATCACCCTCCAAATGCTTAGTTAACGATTGGAAAATGCGGCACTTACAATGTCGCTAAAAGACTCAGTTGATTGACGTTCAATATACTCAATCCAGGAGGTTTCAATAATGTCGATTAGCGAAGCGTTGGTATCTGGCACAGTGGCCTGACCTAACTGCTCTAATGTTACACCTGCAAGGCTAGGGGCTGCATTGGTAGCAGCTTCTTGATCAGCAGCACTTAATAAATCACCATCAACCCCTAGGTTATAGCCAATGGTTGAGAGTTTAGAAATTTGGTTTTCGGGACTAGATAGGTAGTTAGCTAATACCATTGCGGCAGCAGGATGAGGTGCATTACCAGGTACGCCAATGAAATTTTTATTTTTTATCATGCCGCTACTTGGGAAAATGATATTTTCAGTAGTTTCCGAAAAGGTGCCGTTTTCAATATTGGTAGCAGTGCCATACATACCAAACTTACAGCCCATGTCAATTTCACCATTGGTGAAAAGGGCTTCTAGCGCAGAGTCATCTTCAGGGTAAATTGGCGAACCACGGTTTCCCTCAGTACCGCCACCACCTAATAAGAAAGGCTCGAGCGCCTTTAAGTAATCGTAGGCAGGTTGGGTTAAGCGCGCGAATTCTTCAGCACCTAAGTCATCAGCGTTCATTTGAAAAGGCGTTGCACCAGCATTATCGGCATTTAAGGCATATAAAACAGTCTGCACAAAAGTATTGCCATTAAAGTGTGGTGGGCGAATATAAGTAAAACGACCCGGGTTGGCCTTTAGCCAGGTTTCTAGCTCAGCAAAGTCACTAGGAGCATCATCACGACTTAAACGTGCTGTGTCAATAAAACATACATACTGATCACCTGACCAAGGTACTTCTTCTTTATTAGTTGGAAAACCAAAATCAAACAAATTTGGTCCCGAAGCTGGGTTGTCAGCATCAAAATGAAAGAACCCCGAGTTAGGTAATAGGTCAGCAAACGGGCCAAAATTTAGACTCTGACGGGACAGCGTTGCAAAATTTTCACCGTTTATCCAAATAGCATCAACGGAACCTTCGCCAACCCCCCGTCCTGCAGCATTATCAGCAATTACCAGATCAACGGCGTCTCTGGTATTAGCCAAGCGAGAAGTCTCAAGACTTATACCCAGGTTGGCAAGGTCTGGCTTGACAACTGTATCAATCCAGTTATTTAGCTCTTCACTACCGCCCCAGTGAAACCAGTTAACTGAGCCTTCTTCGGCGGCCCTAGCCAAAACATCATCCCAGCTTAACTCACCCGCCAAGAAGGCTTTTTGAAACGCCTCTGCTTCGGTATTTTGAGCAAAACTAAAACCTGCAAATATTAGAAATAATAGGCTTACAAGGTAGCGCATAGTCATTTTTTCCTTTCCCTTAAAGACTGAAATTAGTTTTCTGGAAAAACCCAAAGGTGTTCTTTTGCGAGCTCGAGCATCACCTCCTCCCCAACCTTAAAGCGGCGGGTAGAACGGTCTTTGACATTGAGACTGAGTAAACCCGATTGTACTTTATAGCTGACAATGCCGCCATAATAAACGGCTTCCTTAATCAAGGCTTTAAACTGGTTTGGCCCCTTGGTCTCTGTATTCAAATCAATGTGTTCTGGCCTAATGGTGGCGATAACCTTCGAGCCCTCAACTTGACTGGGCTGTTGCGCCAAATCTAAAGAACCCACCTCAGTCTCAAGGCGGGTTTTGCTTTTTAAGTGACCGCTAATGAGATTCGTAGCACCCATAAAGTCAGCTACCTTTGGGTTAATGGGTCGATTAAAAATGTCTTCCGGTGTCCCAAATTGTACCAGTTCACCTTTAAACATGACACCTATCTGATCTGCCAGCTCAATGGCTTCAATCTGATCATGCGTAACAAAAAGCGTGGTGATTCCCAGGCGCTTTTGTAAATCAGTAATAAAGCTGCGCATTTCTTCGCGGAGTTTGGCGTCTAGATTGCTTAAGGGCTCATCCATTAACATGAGTTGAGGATTGGTGACTACCGTTCTGGCAATAGCAACACGCTGTTGCTGCCCCCCTGAAAGTTGACTGGGAAAGCGTTTCTCAAAGCCTTCAAGTTGAACAATTTTCATGACTTCAGCAACGCGTCTGTTGATTTCTGCTTTGTCCATGCCCTGCATACGGAGTCCAAAACTGACATTTTTCTCCACACTCATATGCGGAAAGAGAACATAACGCTGAAAGACCATGCCAATATTACGTTTTTCAGGAGGAATAGCAAGCACCGAGCTGCCATTAAACAAAATGTCACCTTTACTAGGTTGCTCGAGCCCAGCAATCATACGCAAGGTTGTTGTTTTGCCACAGCCAGAGGGGCCCAATAGCGCAACTAAGCTCCCTGCTTTGACCTTAAGGTTAACACCTTTTACAGCCTCAACCTCTCCAAAACGTTTGACAAGATTGTTTATTTCAAGCTCTGTCATAGTATTGACACCCTAATAATTTGAAGTTTCGTATTAAAAACAAAACTTGGATCTCTATTTAATCGCGTTGCAAGCATAATGTCATAACATTTAAACAACTGTCAAGATTTGGGGATGGATAATGGGTTTAAGCATAGGTTTCTAGGCTGAAGAACCCCTCCTCTGAACAAGAAGCGTTTGAGGTATAGACCATAAGGCTTCTTCGTAGATGACGGGCTCTTCGACTAAATTGCGAATAAGACAAGTTTTTTGCAAAACAGCTGCGCCCGCGTTTAAACCTAGCAAATTTGCTTCACCTTGGCTGACACAAGTAGGCATAAGGATTTCTTCACCTTTATCAAGAATAATTCCAAAATGGTGCTCAAGAATATATAAGATTGATTGTGCAGGGCCGACTTCTGCAAAATGGTGTTTAGCAATATTGGGTACTAAGGTTTTGGGTAGAAAAGTCTTAACCAGTGCGGCAATTTCACCGTCAACCAAGCGTAACCTTTCAATCAAAATGACTTCTTGATGATCTTCAAAGGGGTTGTTGGCAAGTGCTCGAGCGTTGAATTGCTTTAGGCTGATAAGTTTAGTGACAGGTTCACGGCCTAAACTAAGCATTTGCTGAGTAAAGGAAGTCAAGCAGTTTCGGGGCTGCTCCTCAATCGCTTTAACAAAACTACCTTTGCCCGGATAGCGCTCGATAAAGCCATCCGCAACGAGATTCTCGAGCGCACGCCTCACCGTAATGCGACTTAGTTCATGGGTCTTCATCAATTCAGATTCTGCGGGGAAAAGGTCGCCTGTATGAAATAGTCCTTCTTGAATCTGTTGTCTCAGATTCAAGTATAGTTGCATATGCAAAGAGTTGGAACGACCTTTAGCAGACACTTTTAAGTTCCTGCGGCGGCAAGTTTGCTGAAAAAATCCCTAAAGATAGCATCTCGGTTAATTTCATAGGCTTCTCGAATAAGGTGTTTGTTTTTACCATCCTGGTACCAGTATTTATCGTCTCCAAGACTTGGGCAAGGGACGAGTTTTGTAGGTACCCAGTTAGGGTTTAATAGCCAGGCAAAATTAATCAAATCCCAAATGACCCAGCTGCGCCCAAAGTGTCCTTGAATTCCCCTTTGCTGGTAAATGGGGTTATGCGTATAAAGATGATAGAGATAATCTCCCATAGCGCCTTTACCTTTAACATAGGCTTCCATTTCGGGTAAAGACAAGCGTAACTGTGCCCCTAAATAGTAGCCGGGTAAATAAACTAAGGGAACGCCGCTGTCATAGAGAAGCTGAGACCCCAGCATATCTTGTTCCATATTAAAAGAGTGATTAAATACGTTGCTATTTGTAGGGTAGCCAGAGGTCCAGGTCACAACGATGCGAGAAGCAATTTCAGGTGCCATGAGTAAGGCTGAGGCCACATTCGTAACAACGCCAATAGCAATTACATAAAGAGGTTCATCAGAAGCGAGTGCTGTTTCAACCAAATGTTCGGCGGCTTCACTTTTGACAGGTTCACTATAGGTTTTTAGGTATTGGGTTGAGCCTTGGAAGACCTTTTTAGCTGTCATACCCAGCTTGTCATAGACCCTAAGTATTTCCTGGTAACTTTCTTCCATACCTTCAGCCGGCGTACAAAAATGAATGTCTTCAAGGGTTTTGCCAGTAGACTCAACACCCCTCACCCAGCCAGGAAAAGTTGCAAGGTGCTCAGGAATCTCTTGGCCTTTGTTTAAAAGCTCTCTGGTTTTAAGTAAATCATCTTTATAAATACCAAAGGAATAAGGTTCAGCATAGACCCCTTCTATATTTAATATGTCTTGAGATAAGAGTCCCCAGGCTAGCGCATATTGGTCGTCTATTTCGTTAGCAGTATCCGTATCGATGACGACCCGTACAGGACCCTTTGGCGGCTCGAGCATAGCGCTACGTTTAGCATCACTCAAGATTGGAAAGTTTGGCATACTTACTCCATTCAATTCTGGACTAGCTAAATTCTTAAGTATCCCCCATCAATAACCAAGGAAGACCCCGTTACATAGCTAGATAAATCACATGCCAGATACAAGGCTGCTTTAGCCACGTCTTCAGGTTCTCCCCAGCGCCTTAAGGGAATCATATCTAGATACATTTCCCCTGTTTCTGTCCCGATAACGGGGTCATCTACTATGTTCATTTGCGTATTAATGATTCCAGGGTGAAGTGAATTAACCCGAATGCCCAGTGGTCCCAGTTCATCAGCTAGGGCATGACTCATTAAACGAACTGCCCCTTTACTGGTGCAATATAGGGCGTAACCTCCAGTAGCCCGCATGCCAGCAATGCTAGAAAGATTAATGATATTTCCCTTACCTTTTTTAAGCATGCGTTTGGCAGCAACTTGTGTACCAAAGTAAACACTTTTTATATTTACATTAGTCATCAGATCAAAGTCTTCTTCGCTCACTTCAAGTACACTCTGTTTTTTTAATATCCCCGCGTTATTCACCATAATATCAACACCACCCAAACTATCTGCCGCTTCCATGGCAGTCTCAAGGTCGCTAAGTTTGGTGACATCACAGCTTACAAAAAGGGCTTTTTGCGAGGTTTCTTGTTGAATGAGTTGCTCGGTGCTAATGCCACCTTCTCGGGGTTTGTCACGAATGTCAGCAATCACAATGTCGGCACCTTCCTTGGCAAAAGCCAAAGCAATTGCACGACCATTACCGCTCGCAGCACCGGTAATGACTGCGACTTTGCCGATAAGTAAAGGCATAAGACCTCCTAATAGGTCCAAGTGGTTTCAAAACAATCAATAATCTAAAATGTTATGACATTATAAACATAAGAAACGGTTTAATGCCAGCGTTAGGCGGATTATTATGAGAATATCTGTCTGAGCGCTCAATTGAACCAAATAACTATTTTTCTTAAGACAGGATTTGCAAAAACACCTAAGGGGCATGTCATGTTAAGTTAAGGCTCTATAAAAAGTCTGGGCTCAGCTTGCTTTCTACTATTGCGGAAGCCAGTGAGAAGCACCTAAGGAGTGAATTGTTATGTCTAAGCTTTATTTTGACGAGGATGCCAATTTAGCTGTACTTGAGGGTCAAACCATTGCTATCTTAGGTTACGGGAATCAAGGGCGTTCACAAGCTTTAAATATGCGTGATAGCGGCCTAACGGTCATTGTAGGTAGTCGAGCAGATAGCTCAGGGGAGCAGGCTATAGCAGATGGGTTTAGGGTTTTGAGTTTCACAGAAGCTGCCAATGAAGCGCAAATCATTTTTGTCCTTTTACCTGATGAAGTGCAGCCTGAAATATACGCTGCTCTCGAGCCGCACCTCAAGCAAGGTGCAACCCTGGTGTTTGCTCATGGCTACAACATTTTTTATGGATTTATTAAACCTCGGGTAGATCTAGATGTAATTATGCTAGCACCCAGAATGATCGGTCATGGCGTTCGAACAACTTATCTTGAAGGCCAAGGGTTTCCGAGCCTAATTGCAGTTGAACAAGATGCCAGTCGTCAAGCGCTCGCCAAGGTCTTAGCGCTCGCCAAGGCAATTGGTTCGACGCGCATGGGGGCAATCATGTCGAGTTTTGAAGAAGAAACCGTGGTAGATTTGTTCGCCGAACACCTTGCTCCACTTTATGCTATGCGCCGACACATTGGTGCATTAGCCGAAGCTGGCTATAACCCCTGGGTGGCTATCCTCGAATTTTATGCCTCTGGGGAATCGGTTGAAATTGCTAAAGCCTATGTTGAAAAAGGAATGTGGGGTCAAATTGAAACGCACTCCCGAACAAGCCAATATGGTCAGGAAATAACGGGAAGATTGTCAAGAAAGCAAGAAATAGCAGAAATGGACCGACTTGCTGACATGATTGATCATATAAAAACAGGAGCTTTTGCCAAAGATTGGACGCTCGAGCGTCAAGCAGGGTTACCGAACTTTTCAAGAGTACGCGCAGAAAACTTAAAACACCCGGTGCTCGAGGCAGAAAAAGAACTTTATAAAGTATTAAAAAGGCGACCTGTTACGGACGACGCCTAGGTTAAGGGCAAACCAATTCATCTAGGAGATACTTCTTGATGCGGCTTTCATTGGCATCAAAACCCAAGCCGGGTCTTTGCGGCACTTGAAGGTGTCCGTCAATTACCTGGACCAGGTCGCCTATGAAGTCTTCTCTTAAAGGGTTTTCATGGGGGTCAAGTTCCATAATTAAACCGCCTTTGGTTCCTGCAAACAAGTGTAAAGAGGCAAGAAATCCTACGGCTCCGCCAAGATAATGAGGTGCAAAAGGCAAGTTAAGAGCTTGTGCTTGCAAGCAAACCTCACGCATTTCACTTAGTCCCCCGATTTTGCAAACATCGGGTTGCGCAATATCGATAGCGCCCATTCCCAAGAAGGTTTCAAAGCTCTGGCTACTAAAGATATTTTCGCCTGCAGCTAATTTAAAGGGAAGTTCTTGACGTAACTTTGCCATATTCGCCCACTCATCGGCCGCTAAAGGTTCTTCTAGCCAGTTTATTTGATAAGGCTCTAAAATGCTTATCATGTTTAAGCTAGTTTGGAGGTCCCAGGCCTGATTGGCATCGACCATAAGCATGGCATCAGGACCAATAAGCTCGCGGATCTGCTCTAAGTTGCGTTTATCAGTATTTAGACCAAAACCAAGCTTAAGTTTGAAAGCACTAATGCCTTGGGCCTGCATTTTCTCAATTAGGTTTGTGGGGTCTTGGGGGCCAAGGGCACTGGCATAAACCGGGATTTGGGTATTTTGGGCATCCCATAACTGATAAAGGGGTTTGTTTTGGGCTTTAGCTACAATATCCCAAAGTGCAATATCAAGGGCGCTAATAGCCTGAGCAATAGGGCCAGGTGCCCCCCATTGCCGTTCGAGAATACGGCTGGCACGCCGCATTTTTGTGTGAAGCTGAGAAATGTCAAGCGGATCTTCGCCTATTAGGAGAGGGGATAGCCCCGCATTAATAGTATGGATACGCTCATAAGGTGACCAGGCCGGAAAGTTACTCCAACTTTCACCCCATCCTTCGAGGCCAGAGTTTGTTCGGATATTGACCAGAATCATATACCGCTGGGTCATGGTGCCAAATGAGGTGTGAATAGGAAAATCAATCTTAGTCCCAAGCACTTTGGTTCTTATTTCTGTAATTTTCACAGGCTAACCTCAGGGCCTCTAGCTTAGCATCTAACGCCTTTTGCAGTTAAACTAGGGTAGTTTGTTTGAAATTAAGGAGAAAAAAATGGCAAAGATTGCCTTTATCGGACTTGGCACCATGGGTTTGCCGATGGCTCACAACCTCATTAAAGGGGGGCATGAAGTTACGGGGTTTGACCTTCAAGCTGCGGCACTAGAAAAACACCTATCGGTTGGCGGAAAGGCTGCTAAATCTGCAGCTGAGGCTGTTAAAGGAGCCGAGTTCGTTTTTACTATGTTACCCGTGGGTAAGCATGTTAAGGCCGTTGTTGACAACTGCTTAGAGACACTTTCAAGCTCGAGCCTATTTATTGAAATGTCAACCATTCATCCTTTTGAAACAGATGAGATTCGTTCCCTACTTGGAAAAAGAGGTGTGCGAATGATTGACGCACCTGTGGGAAGAACCTCGGAACACGCCTATACAGGTAGTCTTCTGATTATGGCAGGTGGCGAGAAAACCAATCTAGAAATAGCTGGGCCTGTGCTCGAGCTTTTAGGTGACACTATTATTGATTGCGGAGGACCTGGCATGGGTTCGCGCATGAAAATCATCAACAATTTTTTATCGAATATGATTAATGTAGCAACGGCAGAAGCCCTCACTTTGGCAGAAGCGATTGGGCTAGACCGCAATCTGGCCATAAATCTTATGTCTGGAACGGCTGCTGGTAAAGGTCATATGGCAACAACCTATCCAAATAAAGTATTGAAAAATGACCTTAGCCCAGCATTTATGCTTGATTTGGCACACAAAGATCAAGGATTAGCTGTTGACTTGGCGAAAAGTGTTCATGTTATGACCCCTATGGGAACCATAACCAAAGAGGTTTATGAATTAGCTCAATCTAGGGGTTTGGGGAAATTTGATTGGACTTGTGTTTATGCAATGATGCGTGAACAAGCCGGGATAAAGGCTCCGCTAGGTTTACCTAAGTGAAGAATTGAATTTTGAGGTTTTAATCCGTTTTCTGGATTTTGCCGCAGGAAGCTTCGAGTATTTCTATCTTCTAAATTAAGTTCGTTTCAAGAGTATAGAGTGAAAACGGAGTATTTCTAATTTAAAACGCAGAATGACGCGACTCGTTGGATTTGTATTGATCTTTATTACCCTCTTGATTTTAAATAACTGCGCACTCCTTAACCTGAGTTCGGAGTTAAAGTAAGACGGATAGATGATGAGGGTCTAGGTTAAGAGAAGGCTTTTGGGCGGTATTTGATAAGCAATAAGAGGCTCCGTCAAGGTAACTCGAGATTATGAAATTTAAAGCATAAGGGAGAGTCGATTCGGCTCCGTCAAGTTAACTTAAAGGGGTGCCATTTAAAGCATAGGGGAGAGCCAATTCCTATTTGAAGTTCTTTTGTTTTAAGGAATTGAAAGCGACAGTTCGGACCAGAAAGAAAAAGCGGCTGATAAGTTTCGCTTACGAATGCAGGCAGTTACTTGAGATTTGGTCTTGCTAAATAGATGATTTATTTCGGCATGAGTAAAGAGAAAACCTTGAGTTCGAGTTATTGACCTGAAACTTCGTTGCTGTTTTTCCTTGTCACGAGTGGGACGGTGGGATTGTTCGATCAGATTATTTTGCCGTTCTGCAGCATAGACTTGAGATTTTGAATTGATTTCAGCTGGAGAAATTTCTTCATAAATTCTTGATGGTAAAGAACGATTCACCCTATATTTGTTCTTTAGCACTAGGAAAAGAACAAAATGTTCATTATACTTTCAAAAAGAACATTTAGTGCTCAAGTGTTCTTTTTGAGGTTGTTATGTATGAATTACCGATAAATCGCGCAGGAGACTATGTTGAACGCATTATAAATGGCGAAAAAGTACAGGCATTTATTGCTCCCGCGTTACCACCCCATCCCCCGCTTACCCTGACATCAGACCATTATGACTTGCTAGAAAAGGCAAATAGAGCTTTAGGTCGCCTAGATGGCATAACGACCCTATTGCCTGATACTTCTTTTTTTATCTATAACTATGTTCGTAAAGAAGCTGTTTTGTCTTCACAAATTGAAGGAACCCAATCATCTTTGTCTGACCTACTCTTATTTGAAAGTGATGAAGTGCCAGGTGTACCGCTTGATGATGTTAAAGAAGTATCAAATTATGTCAAAGCGATAAGATATGGCCTCGAGCGCGTACGTGATGATCATTTTCCTTTGTCATCAAGACTACTAAAAGAACTCCATCAACTTCTTTTAGATAGTAGCCGTGGCTTTAATAAAAATCCAGGTGTCTTTCGTAAATCGGCAGTCTGGCTAGGAGGAATGCAGCCTTCAAAAGCAATATTTATTCCTCCCCCTTTCGAGTACATTGATGAGCTTATGTCAAACTTTGAAGCTTTTTTACATGATACACCCGAACGAACACCTACTTTAATTAAAGCAGCGCTTGCCCATGCTCAATTTGAAACGATACATCCCTTTCTCGATGGCAATGGACGTTTGGGACGTCTCCTGATTACCCTTTTACTATGTGCAGAGGAGGTACTTACTGAACCCACGCTTTACCTCAGTCTTTACTTTAAAACCTACCGTAATGAATACTATGCTGCCTTGCAACGAGTACGTACGGAAGG
>JAHEBB010000612.1 GCA_024642575.1 Trueperaceae bacterium
ATGTTCGGGAACAGTTGAGCTTATGGGCACGAACGACAAAAGGCTAAATCCAGAGGAAGCTGCTACTCTCCTAAAAGAACGCCCTATTAACTCGAGCCTAGCGCCTGACCCTAATTTGCCCGATGACACGCGCCTCTGGGCAGCTTTGCAAGCTGCCAGCGGGGGTACCTGGGGTGGTTGTGTTTATGATACCGAGCGAATTACCGAGGTTTTAAAGCTGGGCCTTTTAGCAGAAAACAAGTAAGTTTTTGACTAGCTACTCACCCTTAGCTACTGACTAAGTACTGAGTAGCCTCTTTTCATAAATTGTGCGAATGGTTGCCTCAATATCAGGTTCTTGAACCGTGAGGTCTTGAATCTGATAGCGAGCTGAGAGCTGACCAATCAGCTCAGACGCGCTTAGCTCACGGCGATCAAATTCGTAGATAGCTCGTTTATTTTGATAATCCTTAAGGCTTGCCTGGGGTATATGGACATCTGGATAGTGCTCAGAAAAATCAACAATGAGTTGTCTTTTGCCGCCAAAACGCTCTTGCAAACGCTCGAGCTGCCCATCAAAAAGCAACTTTCCCTGATCAATAATCATAATGCGCTGGCAGAGTTTTTGCACATCGGCAAGGTCATGGGTGGTGAGTATTACGGTGGTGCCACGTTCCTGATTTAAAAACTTGATAAAGTCGCGAATGCGTTCTTTGGCAACCACATCCAAACCAATGGTAGGTTCGTCTAAAAAGAGCAAAACTGGGTCGTGTAAGAGTGCCGCACAAAGATCTGCTCTCATGCGTTGACCCAGCGACAGAGAGCGCACAGGTGTACCTAAGAAGGGGGAAAGCTCGAGCAAATCTATAAAGCTCGTCAGATTTTCCTTAAACCGCACCTCTGGAATTTTGTAGACATATTTTAGGAGCTCGAGGCTTTCAATGACAGGTAAATCCCACCATAAGGTGGTGCGTTGCCCAAAAACTGCACCAATATGCCCGACATAGGCTTTGCGCTCTTTCCAGGGATTAAAGCCATTTACCCTGACATCACCCTGACTAGGAACCAGCAAACCTGTGAGCATTTTTAAGGTAGTTGATTTGCCTGCGCCATTTGGCCCCAGATAGCCAACCAGCTCACCCCGTGCAATTGCAAAATTCAGCTGGTCAACGGCCTTAAGGGTGGTGGATTCTCGAGTAAAAAAGTTCTTTAGAGGAGCAAAGCGACCCTTATAGTGTTTGCGCACGCTAAAGTGTTTGGCTAAGCCTTCAACTTTTATAATGGATTCCATTTCAACTCCCTGTACTTTGATAATGCTTAAGGCCAAATACCCAAAAGCCTAGACTGATAAGAAAAACGGCTAAACCTGCAAAAGGAG
The DNA here is from genome assembly GCA_024642575.1 of Trueperaceae bacterium. Taxonomy (GTDB): domain Bacteria; phylum Deinococcota; class Deinococci; order Deinococcales; family Trueperaceae; genus JAHEBB01. Next base: position 1,358 of record JAHEBB010000612.1, read on the forward strand.
CAATAAAGGGGGCAAAGGGCGGGAAATGAAAGGGGTCAGGTTTCCCCAGAAAATAAAGCGCGGGATAGTAATTGAGAAAAATGGCAGGGACAACAAAGGTAAAGAGATTTCTGAGCCAGGTTTCATAAATGTTCATGGGGTAGGCCATCATAAAACTGCCACCGTAAGTAAAAATGTTCATGACTTCGCTAGACTCAACGGTCCAAAAAATGATGGTTGCGCCAATGACAAAAAGCCCACCAAAAAAGAGGACGAGCCCGAGTATCACAAAGGGAAAATAAAGGAGTTTTGCAAGCGTCCAGGTAAGAGAAAGGTGGTTTAGGGCGTAGCTAAAAATGACAATACCGATAGTAATTTTGCCAAAGCGTTTAAGGTTAAACTCAGAACCTAAAACCTGCAAAGTAATGCCAATAGGGCGTAGCATCATTTGATCGAACGTGCCCTGCCTTATAAATCTGCCAAAACTTGGCCCATCAAAGCCGCCAAAAATCATATCGGTGAGACCAAAGGCGATTTCGACCAGGCCATATAAAAAGGCGACCTCGGCCAGGTTCCAGCCTTCTATGGATTTGAAGCGGTTAAAGACCAGAGCTAAAGAGCTAAACTCGAGCCCTGTGACCAGCAGCAGGGCCAGCGTATCTAGTACAAACTGGCTGCGATATTGCATTTGACTACGAATTTGCACGCCGATAAGTTTGAAATAAAGCCCCATTTATCCTCCTGCAATGGCAAGTTTGCGGATGCCCAAATTTAAAATAAATTGACTCATAAGCGTAAGCCCAAGTATCCAGACAAGTTGCAAGGCTAGCAAAGAAAGGAGTTCTGGGCCTGTGACAATATTCAAGTAAATCTCAATCACCACATTAATCATGTAAGGAAAGGGTGTGAGGTAGCAGAGCGTTTGTAGCCAGTCAGGAAATAAGCCAAGGGGCATCATAAAGCCAGAAAAAAAGTTGGCTGCAAAAAATAAGAGTCTGCCAAAGCCCTGCGCATTGGGTGACCAGAAGGCCGCCAGATTAACCAGAAAACGCCAGACCATGCTGAGCCACCAGGCAAAAAAGAGTGAGATCAAAAGGGCTAGCCACTGTCTTAGATCTTTCGGATAAGTCAGGTCAAACATTAGCTCATAAATCAGCATAATGCTCACGCCACGCAAAAATAGGTGAGCAACAGCGCGCCCTAGATCATGCGCCAACCAGTAGCGAAAAAGAGATAGGGGTTTTAAGAGCTGTGTGCTGATTTCACCTGTATGGACGCCTTGCATGAGGTCATACCAGCCAAAGAGCATAAGATAGGCAATCAGCGCCTGACTCAGCCCCGTATAGGTAATAACGCCACTTATGGTGTAACCAGCAACCTCGCTTTGTTTGCCAAAAAGAGCAACCAAGACCGAAGCGCGAATAAGACCAAAAAAGATATTGGTAATAAGACCTGCTAGCGTAGCAATACGGTAGGTCAGTGTGCGCCTGAACGAACGAGCCGCCAATTCGAAGAAAAGCCGCATATATTCTTTACCCCAAACTCGAGCCTGTGAGACTTTGTATTAAAAACGCTCTGAAAAAGAAAACTGACTTAGCAAAAGAAAAACCAAAAATGAGAAAGCTATCGCCTAAAACTGCACGGAATTAAGGACTTTAGCAAATACTGAGGGAGAAATGCAAGAGGTGCCACCAAGGTAAAATGATGAGACCTTTCAAGATGAGCCTCAGACTTTGGCA
>JAHEBB010000149.1 GCA_024642575.1 Trueperaceae bacterium
CAGTACCGCCTGCGGTTAAGACCTCGAGCTGATAAGGGGTTTCGGTTTTTTCTGCCAGCTCAATAAATTCATCAACTAGCCAGCGCGTACTAATCGAGCGGTTATCAAGAACTTTTAAGGCCACGCCTTTACCTAACTGAGTCACTTGCTCCTCAGTTTTCGCACCAGGAATATCTAGTGCCATCGTGACATCTAAGGCAATGCCTATGTCGGGCTCGAGCCCGTAAGCACTGGTAGCAGCCCCGCGTAAACCAACCTCTTCTTGCACACTAAAAACCCCATAAACATCATACTCAGGGTTTTTAAGCTCTTGTAGCGCTTTTATCAGTACCCAGCAGCCTACACGGTCATCTAGTGATTTAGAACTAAGTCTTTGACCCAGGTCAATAAAGTTGTCTTTAAACGTCACCATATCGCCAATACGAACTTGTTTTTTGACATCTTCTACCGCTAACCCTAGATCAATAAACAAGTCAGCAATGGCTGGCGTATGGTTTCTTTCTGCCTCGGTCGTGCCATGCGGAGGTTTAATCGAAGCGTTCATAACGCCTAGTAAATCAGCTTGACGCCCGCTGACAATAACTTGTTTTGCCAGAATTTGCCGAGTATCAAAATAGCCCACATTGAAAATCCTTAAGAAACCTTGTTCGTCAATGTGTTTGACATAAAAGCCAATTTCATCCATATGGGCAACCACCATGACCCGTTTGGCATTTGGCTTTGAGCTTTTTTTGACTGCAATAAGATTACCCAAAGCATCAGTTTTAAGCTCATCGACTGAGTTTTTGAGTTCGGTTTCAATAAAAGCGCGTACACGCTCTTCACGCCCAGGGATGCCAGGCAGATCGCAGAGGTTCTTTAATAGGTCCATTTGGGCATCATCGTACCGTTTTTTGTCTATTCATACCAAGCCCGAAAAATCTCAAAAAAACTCTGTTCGAGTTTTTCTCGAATAGAATGGGCTTGGTATTTGATTCGACAATCCAAGATTGCATTTATAACCCTCACTTTGTTCGGGATATAAACGGAATTGGTATCAAATGTGTTGGTTTAATAATTTCTGGCTTTAGCTAGGCTAAAGGAATGCGAGACTGGCTATGAAAACTTAAAAATAGCTCGAGTCAATCACCAGAAAATAAAACAAAGAAGTCTGGCAAAGCTAGATCAACCAGATATAAATGCGTCAGGAACTGTAATTACTTAGGCGAAGGGTAGTTGGAAAAATAGATAGTTCAGTGTAAAAATGTTTATTAAATAAGCTTTAAAAGACTAACAAAAACTTAATGGGTGTATGAGAATTGGGCTTGTGCAGGTCTTGGTTGTTGGATGAAGCTTTTGGGTTCGTTGGTTTCAGCGTTTTTACAAGCCATATACTGTTCTAAAGCTTTAGGGGAGAGACCAAGTTTTTGTGCCAATTCAACAAATTTTTCTGAGTTTTGCATGTAAATCCTCCTGTATTATCAAACGCTTGTGAAGCGTATCACAAGTAGCCTAACGGGTTTTTGACCTATAGGCTAGGGGCATATGTCCGCATGCTCAACATTTGCTGGCAATTAAGCTTAGAATCATCCTTGGCTCGAGCCAAGGATGATTCTCCTCATAGTTTCTTTGAGATTTTAGTTTTTTTGAAGCTATTTAGGTTAAGCTAATCGGCACATGAGCGACATCCAGCAACAGGGTAAATTTGCCCGCATCATCACAACAACACTTTTAAGCGTACAGGGTCTGGTTTCAGCCGCAACGATAACCTCGGCGACGATTGCTGCCATTGTTGGTCAGGACTTAAGTGGGAATACTAATTTTGCCGGCATTCCCGGCAGTGTTTCTCAGCTTGGCGCGGCTTTTTCTGCCCTTGTCTGGAGTTTTGTTTTTGAAAGATTAGGGCGCCGCGCAGGTTTGACCTTTGGGCTTAGTGTGGGTGCTGGTGGGGCAGCTTTAGCAGCGTTTTCGGTTATGCGTGGTTCTTTTCCCCTTTTACTTCTGGGTCTAGCGATTATGGCATCTGCCAAGGCATCTACCGATCTGAGCCGTTTTATTGCTGCTGAGGTTAACCCACCTGAGAGGCGGGGTCGGGCGGTAGCAACCGTAGTTCTGGGCGGAACCCTGGGCTCTGTGGTTGGGCCTTTATTGGTTGATAGCTCGAGCAGTAGTGCCAGAAGTATGGGTATAGAGGTTTTGGTTGGCCCTTACGCTGTCGGGGCGCTGCTTTTGGTTCTAGCCGCGATTGTTGCTTTTCTTTACTTGCGACCTGACCCAGCCAAACTGGCTGCCGAACTTGCAGAGCGCTATCCTAGCGAAAAAAGAGATAAGGCCAATGCCAGGTCTCGCAAAGTCCTGTTTAGACAGCCCCTCATTATTGCCGCGATTGCCGCTATGATTTTGGGCTATGCCATTATGGTTATGATGATGGGTATTACTTCGCTGCACATGAGGCAACATGCGCACAGCTTAAGAGCCATATCGATTGTATTTTCGGTTCATACCTTAGGCATGTTTGCTTTTTCGGTTTTTACCGGTCAACTCATTGACCGCTGGGGTCGGCAAAAGGTCATAATTTCAGGGGCCGTTATGCTTCTTGCTTCTTGCCTGCTTGCGCCAATTTCTACTCATTTTTGGCCAATAGCCGTTGCTCTTTTTTTGCTGGGTTTAGGCTGGAATTTTTGCTATGTGGGGGGCTCAACCCTTTTATCAGATCAACTTTCGAGTGCTGAAAAAGCTGCCACGCAAGGCACCAATGACATGTTTATTGGTTTAACGTCGGCTGCTATAAGCGCTATGAGCGGTGTTTTACTCTACCGCATTGGTTACGGAGGCATGGGGATTATAGGGGCTATTCTTTCTGCTTTATTACTTGTGATTATGTTTAGCCTTGGTAAAAGCCCAAGTTCACCAAAACTTGCGCTGGCCAGTGATTAATGATTTATTAGAATAAAATCATAATCCTGTGAGAAAGAGAAACTTATAATGGTTCAAACGCTTTATTAGCTCGAGCTTTACGCTTACCTTTTCTTGCGAGACTGATATATGGAGGATAGATGGCACAAAAAGGTTTGCTTATTCTCGAGTCTCAGGGCATTATGCCCGGATTACGCAGTTGTGCACAAAAGTCCTGGTCTAAACTTTACAGAACAAACGCCTATTTATTAGATATTAGTTATGTGTGTCAGGTAGATAAGGCAGAGTTATCAGGTCAAATGCTTACTCTAGATGGCATGATTTCAGACAATGTTGGGCATGTTAGCTTAATGAATAATGAAAATCGAATTGTTGCCATGACCAAGCTTGACCGCGTTGGGCATTTTGTTTTAACCCCTAAATCTAAGGGTATCCATAGACTGGTAGTAGAGTTGCGTAGTAGTGGGGTTACGGTTAGCGATATTATGCTGAACTAGGTCTAGGCTTAAGGTTCAAACTATAGCAGGCTAATTTTAAAAAGCTACATTCTCATTTGTAAATAAACTGTCTGGTACATCATTTCTTAAAACGAATTTGTGGCTGACCAGATGATATCTGCTATACAAGTAAAAACTGCATCCTTTTGAGATGCAGTTTTTACTTGATTTAAGGCCTACTTACTCGAGCTTTAAACTCGTTAGTGAAATGCGGTAAGGACCTTTTGAAGATTGATTGCCATCATTACAGTTTGAAGCGCCAATAAAGAAATCACCATCGGCGTCGGGAGCGAAGTAAATTCTGGAATCTTGAAAGTCAAAATCATCATTTTGAGCGACCAGTGTGCCATCTTTGGCAAAAATAGCCAGGATCGTATCAGGCGCACCTTGGGTAGCTGTTTCCAAATCAATGACATAAACTGACTTGGCTTTTAGGCTCGAGCTAAAGAAATCAACATCTGTTTCAGTTGCCAGCTCTGCGTCTAGTGCAGTTCCAATTGCCAAAACATTAGCACCCGTAAAATCTGGTTTGGTTATATTGCAATTTAAACTGGCAGTGCCATTGGGTTCAGTTTCTGTGCCAGTCAAGGTACTAACGTCAAGGTCATAAATATTAAAGGGATTTACGCCTGTCTTATTGCTAATGCGTAAAAAGACGGTTTCCGAACTTTCGGGGCTAAACGTCAGAGCTGGGTCAGGCAAGACACCACCTGTGGGTTGCACCCGATTATTATCGTTTGTTGCTAAGACAGTGGTTCCGTCGTTAGCGAGAACCTCAAGGAGTAAATCCTGATTTCCAGAAATGCTTTCAGTGTTAATCCAGTAAGATGTGCCTTTGCTTACAGCTAAACTATAAATATCAATATCAGTCTCAGCGCTCGAGTAGATACTGGCCTCTATCGTTTGACCTGCAGCAATAGGGCTGGCGTCAGCGGTACTATCGTTAGGTTCGTTAATGTCTTGGAACAGCTCAACATTTAAAGCCGCCTTGACGGTTTTGGTTTCACCTGCGGCAACATTAACCAGTATTTCCTTGGCATCTGCGCTTACCCCTGAAATAGGTTCATAAGGTCCACTGACCAGTAATCTATAAGCCCCAGGCTTAACTTGGAAGAAGAAGCCCTGACCCGTACCAAAGATAATGCCTTCCCCTGTCTGAGCATATTCAGAAGCTTCTGTACCATCAATAGAAATCAGACTTAAGCCGACATTGCTTAAACCAATGCGCTCATCAGACGCAAGAACTGCATTAACAATGATGCTGGCACCTGCTGCCGGGCGCTTGCTGGCATCTTTTGCCAGTGCCACAGCTTTACCGGCATCAACGATGCCATAGCCTAAATTGTCAAAACTATAATTGGCAGGCTTGTTTGCGGTTTGCTCCAAGATTTGTCTAACTTGGGCAGGGCCTAAATTCATGCCGATAATCTTGCCACTGGCATCACGTTTGGCACTTGCATCTAAAATAAGTGCTGCGACACCTGCAACCAAAGGGCTCGAAAATGAGGTGCCACTGATATAAGTATAGTCAGCATCGGTGGCAGAGCAAGAGGAAAAATCGGGTGTTTCAAAGGTACAGGCTCTAGTGGTAGGCACCCAGATGGTTTCACCAGGTGCAGCCACGGTTAGCTGTTTGCCACGGTTAGAGAAAATAGCTCTATCGTTATCGGGCTCAGTTGCCGCAACACTAATAATACCTGGGAGCCAAGTGGGGTCATTAAAACCGGTGTCGGGAGTGTTACCTGCTGAAGCCACCAAGACAATGCCATGTAAGAGCATATAGTCCATTACATCTTTAGTAATCTGGCTATAGAGGCCACCACCCCAAGACATATTTACAATATGTACATAGGCTTTGGTGCCTGGCGCTGAATCAGTATCATCACTAGGTTTTTTTCCACCTGGCCCACCAAAAACAGGCGAAATACCATCAGGACCGTCAGCAGCAAAGAGGGAGGTAAAAACAACAGCCGAATCAGTGATGATGCCAAGACCATCTTCGCCTGCAGCTGAATGGTTTAAAGGAACGATGCTGGCTTCGTAAGCGCTACCGCGTCCCCCAATGCTATTGGCAACGCCTGCTGCTGAACCTGCAACCGAGGAGCCGTGAGAAGAATCTGGAATACCATTATGAGGCGTATCTTTTTCAATCAGACTAAGGGTTGCCCCATCAAAGCCGGGATAAAACATATTGGCAGCTAAATCTGGGTGCTTCAGGTCAATAAAATCATCTTGAATACCAATACGTATGCCTTTACCCGTTGCGCCAAGTGCCCAGGCTGCTTCAGTATTAAGCTGGCGGTGAAACCACTGTTTATCAAAATCAGGGTCAGAAATTGCGCTCGAGGCTAAACTTTTAAGGTGAGCGGTATTTAGACTGGGTATAGGTTCTTGTGAGAGCACATAATTAGGTTGACTGTATCTAAGGCCTTTTAGAGACTTTTCAGTAAGGGCTTTCTCTACCAAATGAGTTTTTGGCAGTGTAATCAGGGCTGCACTAATCTGTGGCCAGTTGGCTTTAACCGTGCCCCCAAGTTGGGCTGCTAGGTCTTCTGGATTTTGACCCTTGTCATAACCGATAATAAGTTCATGAGCAACAAAGCTTTTGCTGGGGTCAAGTTTAACGATAGGAGCAGGGCTAGGGCTCGTGACTAAAGGGGTTTTTGCACATGCTGCAAGAAGCAGAAGGCTGATAACGAGTAGGGTAAAACGAAATAATCTCATAGCGCGCCTCCTAATTTCCGTTTCCTGTAACAAAGGTATTTACAGGTACATCGCTTACGCCAAAGCCAAAACCAAACAGGTCTAAAGCGTCAGCAGCAATCGAAATGGCAGTTTCAGAACCTTCAACAAGTTGACCATTTTCGTCAAGTTGACCATTGCTACTTAGCGCTAAAGGCTGCCAATCATAGGCATGAAAGGCTTGTAAGCGCTCGAGCGTTGCCAGACCATCACTATTATGAACAAGGCTTAGAGTCGTTTCTGCTGGATCAGTTGAAACATCAGAACCTATCCACTCAACAATGCTTCCTTCTGCCTGAATGCGGTCAAGGACGATTGCCCCATAAAAAACCAGACTACTGCGCCCTGAGATCTTCATTTGATAGGTGGGAATACGCGACGTATCAACAGAAGCATCGGCTGGACTGGTTGAACTAATGACTAAAGGTGCTAAAGGAGTAGTCGCGCTCGTGTTTGAAGCTTTTCGAGCGCTTCCCGTAACAGCGTCAACACGGTAGGTGGTTTTGACTCCAGCCTTTAAACTGGCATCTGAATCAATATAACTAAAACCAACGAGATCATTATTGTTATTAAAGATAGCTAACTGATAAGGGCTGGCTCTACCAATCAGACGAAAGCCAGTTTCGCCTTCTTTTTGGCGATAAATTTCAAAAGCACTGGGTAGGCTTGTAGGGTTATAGTCAAAGCTAACTTCTACCCAAGTAAGCACTTCATCTAGGTAAGATTGGGGTCTAAGGTTGCTTAAAGGCTTAGCTTGGACAAGCTCGAGTAAGCGAGCGGTATCGCCTGTACGTAAGGCAGAACCTAAACCTTTAGATGATTTGGCAAGGGTTCCAAAAATGCTAACATCGCCAAAGGTTATGGCGTAGGCACTGGCATTGGTTACCGCTGTAGGCGCAGCTACAGGGCTATTACTTTTAACAACAACATGACGAATAAGTTCGGTACGATTGCTATTACCATCGTAGGCTGTAAAATGCAGCGTGGTTTCACCATCAAAACCTGTTGCAAAAACCACGACCTCTTGTTCGCTGCCATCAAAGCTAAAAACGCCTGTATGGGGTACGCTAGCATTTAAATAGCCAGAATTTCCGCCCGCTTTTCCGAGAGCCACATCTGCAAAAACAAAGCCGTTTAGGTTGGGTTTAGCAACGGAACCACTAATTTTTACTTTGAAGGCATCGGGCGACTGATCACTTAAGTCAGTGCCGTTAAGCGTATCCCCATCGTTAACATTTATACTTAAACTGGGAGCTTCTAAAGGCAAAAAATCATCAAATCGTTCTGGTAATAGGGTGTCGTAATGGGTGACTTCATCTTTACTTACCGTTAGCCCTTCGACCTTTGAAAGGGCATATCCTGTTTTAGAAAAGCTTAAGCTGATGCCTTTATCATTTGCCGGCGCTTTAATACTATAAAAGCCCTGACTATTTGTTTTGGCACTAAAGTTAAAACCATCAACCTTAACCTCAGCGTCTGCAACCGCAGTACCTGCTTTGCGGTTTACTACAAAACCTTCAATGCTGCCTTTAGGGCCGTTATAACCCCCACTCGGACAGGCAGTTAGGAAAGGGATAAGAAAAAGGAAAAGCAGCAAAAATCGACTATTTCGTTTATTCATAAATCCTCCACGATGAAATTGAGTCTTGGGTGAATAAGACATAATTTTTAGGATAGCCCTCCCAAAGAAAAGAATTTGTCTGAAGAATATACTAGCTCGAGCCGTAAATTGTCCAGATGTTTTTATGACTATACACAAATTAAACCCTGGGGTGCATTTTGACTATAAGCTAGCAGTAGATTTAAAGGTGGAGGTATTATCTTGACAGAGGGCAGTTTCGCTAAAAGGTTGCAGCCCCAGTTAGACCAGCATTTTCATTTCGGCATCCGTCATTATCAATTTGCTTACCTTGTACCACTACTGATTTAAACATAAGAGATAAGGTCTAAGATAGGCTCGAGCCTCAAGATGTATAATAAAAAGAATACTTGCATATCTTTCTGGAATTATGCTAGCCTGTAAACATGTTTAGCACCGTTCCTTTCGCTAATCTAGGCAAACGACAGGCATAGTCCTGCGTTATTTTTATTTTTAATCGTTTCCCTTTACAATTAAGTGTTTACTGCCTTAGGGCTTTTTTGCTCATTTTGGAGTTTTATGACTGTTAAAGCAAAATCCAGCATTCCTGCTGATGATTCACGTATGGTAAGTCCCAATTTTATTACCGAAGTTATTGATAATGATTTAAAGTCAGAGAAATACAGCGAAGTTGTAACACGCTTTCCTCCTGAACCCAATGGTTATGCGCATATTGGGCATACCTACGCCAGCTTTATCGATTACGGCATTGCCAAAGATTATGGTGGTCGTTTTCATCTTCGCATGGATGATACCAATCCTGAAGGTGAGCGTATGGAGTACGCTGAGGCGCTTATTGAAGATATGCAATGGCTGGGTTGGGATTGGGGAGAGCATATTTACTTTGCCTCAGATTATTATGACCAGCTCTATGCTATGGCTATTCGTCTAATCAAAGAGGGAAAAGCTTATGTCGATAGTTTGCCTGAAGACGCCATTAGTGAGTACCGGGGCAGTGTAACAGAGCCAGGTAAAGAAAGCCCTTTTAGAAACCGTAACATTGAGGAAAACTTGGAGCTTTTTGAGCGAATGCGTGCGGGTGAGTTTAAAGAGGGGGAGCACATTCTAAGAGCCAAAATTGATATGGCGAACCCTAATATGAAACTTCGTGACCCCATTTTGTACCGCATTTTGCATCAAAGTCACTACCGCACAGGGGATAAATGGTGCATTTACCCTATGTATGACTACGCGCACCCCTTATCAGATGCGATTGAAGGTATTACGCATTCGCTTTGCTCATTAGAATTTGTAGAAAACCGCGCCATTTATGACTGGTTAGTTGATACTCTTTTTGAAGAACCCAGACCCCGCCAATATGAGTTTGGTCGCCGTAGTCTTGAGTACACCATTGTTAGTAAACGCAAACTGATTCAACTGGTTGATGGTGGTCATGTAGATGGCTGGGATGACCCAAGAATGCCGACGCTTGCAGGACTGCGCAGACGTGGTGTGACCCCAGAGGCGATACGCGATTTTGCCTCAAGAGTTGGAACCTCGCGAACCAATCGCACGGTTGATATTGCCCTTTTAGAATATGCCATTCGTGATGATCTTAACCATAGAGCCCCCAGAATTATGGGGGTTTTGGAACCCCTCAAAGTTGTCATTAGTAATTATGAAGGTGAAACGGAGTGGCTCGAGGCTGACTACTGGCCCGCTGATATTGGCAAAGCAGGTAGTCGGAAGCTGCCTTTTGGCAAAACGCTTTATATCGAACAAGAAGATTTTTCTGAGCATCCGCCCAAGGGTTTTAAGCGACTTTCTCCTGGAGAGTATGTACGCCTGAGACATGCTTATGTGATTCGTTGTGATGAGGTTGTTAAAGATGCCAGTGGCGCTGTTACTGAGTTACATTGCAGCTATTTCCCTAATTCTTTAGGTGAAAACTTAAAAAGTATCAAAATCAAAGGTGCCATTCACTGGTTGAGTGCAGAACATGCCTTAAAGGCCGAACTCAGACTTTATGACCGACTTTTCACGGTTCCAAATCCAGATGATGAAGAAGGTTCATTTATTGATTACCTCAACCCCGATGCCTTGCTCATTAAAGAGGGCTTTGTTGAGGCTAGCGTTTTAGATGACCCCGAGAGCAGTCGTTATCAGTTTGAGCGTCAGGGCTATTTTTGGCAAGACCCTGAGGACTCGAGCCTTGAAAAGTTGGTGTTTAACCGCATTATTAATTTAAAAGACCCCTGGGCAAGTCGAAAAGAAAAACCCAAGGCCGAGAAAAAAGCTGAGCTAAAAGGAATGCAGACGAAGGTTGCCGCGCAAGTTGGTGAACCTCTTGACCCCGTACTCAGTTTCACCGTTGTGCAAAAAAACAAGCTCGAGCGTTTACAAAGCAAGGTGTTTGGCCTTTCTCATGATGACGCGGTAATGCTCATCGCTGACACTAGTCTGGTTAATTACTTTGAAGAAACGGTCTTGGCTTACCCTAATAATCCGCAACTGACAGCCAACTGGATTATTAATGAACTGCGCCGCGAGTTAGGCCCCGCCGAAAGTCCCGCGAGCAAACTAAAAGCCAAAAATCTGGCAGAACTCATCGAGCTGATTGATCAAGAAGTGATTAATAACCGCATTGCCAAAGAGGTTTTTGCTGAAATGCTTAAGGGTAAAACCGCGAGGGCTATTGTGGCAGAAAAAGGGCTCGAGCAGGTTACAGATCAGTCAGCGCTCGAGCCTCTTATCGATAAAGTCTTAGCAGCTAACCCTGACAAGGTCGAAGCCTATAAAGGCGGCAAAACAGGCTTAAGTGGTTTCTTTATGGGTCAGGTTATGCGCGAGTCAGGTGGCAAGGCCAATCCGCAACTGGTAAAAGACTTAATTGAGCAAAAATTGCAGTAAGCCTGAGGGTGAATAAAAATTGCTAGCCATTGGGCTAGCAATTTTTATAGATGCCTTAATTACTTTGTTGCTACAAACAAAAGCTCGAGCTTAACTTCCTGGTCAACTCTGGCAACCAAAGGTACTTTAGGAATATTAATGCCGTAGTCGGCATATTCAATGGTGGTCGAGCCTAAGCCAGATAATTCAGTTTCAGAAACCACAGTAACATTGGTGCTAAAAGTAGCGCTCTGAGTGGTTTCTTTAATGGTTAAGTCACCTGTAATTTCAACATCAAAACTATCACCTACTGCTACCGTTTCAGGTATGCCCGTTATTTCGGTGGGGCTAAAGGTGATGAACTGAAACTGGCTTGTTTGCAAAATGCGGTTGCGAATTTGACTATTGCGCCGACTATCATCGGTGCTTAAGTCGCTGGCATCAATACTGATGGTGCCAACCGTAGTTGCCTGGGGGTTTGCTAGATCAAAATTGACCTCACCGGTAACCAGGCTAGTCACGCCAATGACCTGCTTATCTTTACCAAGTAAAACTTCGTTGATATAAAAACGAGCTTCGCTGGCGTCTGTAAGCTTAAACTGCGCAAAACCTAAAGACCCAAAAACCAGAATCAAACCTAAAATGAGCTTTTTCATGACTTCCTCCAAGAACTTTCCCTTTTGACTTTAACAGCAGAGCTTGAGGAAAAGATGAAGGATGCGTTTGGCTTTTGTTTAAGTACATTGACTAAGTAGGATTATAGTTAGTCTGCGTCCTCTTCTAGGACTTCACCAAGTTGCTCGAGCGTTCCTTTATAAAGTTGGAGCCCCAAAGCGATAACTTCTTTAATAGCAGCTTCCCCCTCGAGCTTAGAACTAAC
>JAHEBB010000613.1 GCA_024642575.1 Trueperaceae bacterium
CCTTCTACCACCAGATCGAAGTCGAAGTTAGCCCGCCCCAGAAACAGGTCGCGTACCACTCCGCCCACAAGATATAACTTCTGCCCCAGCTCACTGGCCTCCTGCCCGCCGATTTTTAACAGAGCTAGCACCGGCGGCGGCAGATATTTTTCAAACTGCGATGAAAGGTTTTCAGACATAGTGTAATAATTTCGTGATGGCGTGAATATCAATAGATCAATTGCATTAGGTGTACATCCAGCAACTGGCCAGATTTTTTACCTACCTCCATCATAGTTCCTATATATCGGAACCCGAAAGATATGCACAGGTCGGCACTTATCTTGTTGCTGCCGGCTATTCTAGCAATTACCGTATGCAGTCCTGCCGTTTTACCTTCCTGGATAATTGACCTCATAAGTTGTTTCCCAATGCCTTTTCCGCGGTGTTCTTCCTTAACATAGAGCGATATTTCGGCAGCATCGCTATAGGCGCATCTGTCTGACCATTGGCTCAAAGATGCCCATGCCACAATAAGGCCATCCTCGTCGACAACTAATACAGGATGCCTGGCATCATGTTCGGCAAACCAGCCTTCTTGTTCTTCAAGAGTCTTGGGTTCAGTGTCGAAGGTCGCTGTTGTTTTTTGAATAGCGTCATTGTAAATTTCGGTAATTTGTCCCAAATCTGCCGGTGTTGCCGGTATAATGGTTAACATGTCTATACTCGATGACTCTTATGCGTCTATTATGCATTTGGCATTCTACTGCTTGCTGTAGGGGCGGTCAAGACGGCTGCGATAAAAACTCGGCGAAAATTGACTGTTTGTTTTGGCAGATGATATAGTTAGAAATAAGGGCTCAAGTAGGAGAAGGGGTTTATGTGCAAGACATGTGCGGCTCATGCTAAAAAGGCTGACAAGCCTGCTAAAAAAGCCGGTACCAAGAAGAAATAGGCTCGCGATTTACACGGTGTCGTTTTTCCCTATGTAAATCGTCTGGAATGGCAGAGCGCTTCTACTCTGAAAGAATGTGATACATCAGAGGCAAAGCTTTTGCGCCATTTCGATACACGGTTAGTTTTATATCACATGGTAATGGTTTCCCCCTTGGGTTAATGTTATGCCAACCGTTGCCGACGAAGCAGCGGTGTCGATTTGAAATGTGCATAGTTTGAATAGCTTTAGAATTGTAGCCTATTTCTTCATACTAGATAATGATGAACTGTAATGGGATATGACGATTATACGAGGAGGTGCTAATTGAGCTGGACAAAGGAAGATTTACAGGAGCTGGTTAGAACCAAACTAACCGGGCGATTATTCATAGTCGTGTCTAACCGAGAACCTTATATTCATGTTTTATCTGGCGATGAGATCCAATGTATTGTTCCAGCCAGCGGTTTGACAGTGGCTCTGGACCCTGTAATGTGCGCTTGCGGTTGTGTCTGGGTTGCCCATGGAAGTGGCAGTGCTGATAGGCAAACTGTTGATGATAAGAATCATGTACTGGTTCCTCCAGATAAGTCGTGCTATACGTTGAGGCGAATATGGTTAACCAAGGAAGAGGAAGAAGGCTATTATCTAGGTTTTTCGAACGAAGCTCTATGGCCTCTATGTCATATCGCCTATACGCCGCCTAACTTTGATGAGTTTAATTGGAACTTTTATAAGAATGTCAACCAGATTTTTGCTGATGCTGTTGTGGAGGAGGTCGGTGACGGGCCGGCGTTCGTCTTTATTCAAGACTATCATCTGGCACTTTTATCTCGATTAATTAAAGCCAGGAGTCCCCAAATAATTACGGCACAGTTCTGGCACATTCCATGGCCGAATCCGGAAGCTTTCCGCATTTGTCCTTGGGGAGAGGAGATATTGGACGGTTTGCTAGGCAATGACATCCTTGGTTTCCACATAAAGTATCATTGTGATAACTTCCTGGAAACAGTAAGGCTGATGCTGGAATCGAGAGTTGACTATGAGACGGCGGAGGTCAGTCGCGGTGGTAAAAAGACTCTAGTTCGTCCTTTTCCTATTAGTGTTGACTTTAACCGGATTGCACGAGATGCCGCTCAGGCGGAAGTTAGTGAAGAGATGGAAGAGATTCGCCGCAAGTGGCAGTTAAGCGATGAGTTTATTGGAATTGGAATTGACAGGTTGGATTACACGAAAGGAATCCCGCACAGATTCAGGGCTCTCGACAAGTTCTTTGCTAAATACCCAGAGTACCAGGGGCGTGTGGTTTTCTTTCAACTGGGGGAGCCAAGCAGAATTCATATTAAAAAATACAGGGAGCTGAATGCCGAAATCGATGGGTTGGTCGAAGAGATCAACTGGAAGTATCAGACTGATTGCTGGAAACCAATAATTTATCTCAGGGAGCATTTATCGCCGGCTACTTTAATGGCATTCAATCGATTAGCCAATTTTTGCGTTGTCAGCTCTCTACACGATGGGATGAATCTGGTGGCTAAGGAGTTTGTTTCCTCTCGAGTAGATGAAGACGGTGTGCTGATTCTTTCCCGATTTACCGGTGCTGCCAGGGAACTTACTGAGGCGCTTCTTATTAATCCCTATGCTATTGACGACTTCGCTGAGTCTATAAAAAAAGCCATCGAAATGCCTGCAGAACAAAGGAAAGCAAAAATGAAAAAGCTGCGCCAGGTGGTGGAAGAGAATAACATATATCGTTGGGCTGCGAATGTTATATCAGAATTAGCTACTTTGGGGCTTTAATAGTATTTGTATTATGCAGTATTTGTTAGACGCATGGGATAGTCTTACCAGCCGTTTGAAATCAGCCGACCATGTCCTTTTTCTTTCGGATTATGATGGCACCTTAACGCCTATTGTAAATAAGCCGGAGTTAGCGATTCTTTCTCAGGCGATAAGAAAGCTACTCCGGAGATTGGCCAAGAACCCACATTATACGGTTGGTATTATTTCTGGCAGGGCTTTGCCTGACCTAAAGAGCAAAATAGGTTTAGATGGCATTATATATGCTGGAAACCACGGTTTAGAGATTGAAGGTTTTGGTTCAAATTTCTTGGAGCCTATCGCCGAAGAGATGAGGCCTTTGCTTGGCATGTT
>JAHEBB010000614.1 GCA_024642575.1 Trueperaceae bacterium
ACAGTTTTTGTAGTCTTTTTTCGGACGAATTATAAAGCTTAGCACCCTAGCTTTTTTAGAAGCTAAAACCAATCTACTGGGCAAAGAAACTGGAACGTCGCTACGCAAAATTCTGACCAGCTATCTAATCTGCACCAATAATCTTCGGCAAAACACTCATCTGGCCCATGCAAGGTAAGAAAAACCCTGACACTTAACGTAAGAAAGTCGCGCATGGTTTGCTTAAGGGATTACTTTAGACTCAATAAACTACCGAGTCTTTGTAAAGGAGGACGCGTCTTATGGCAAACGTACTCATACTTTATGCAACGCAAGAAGGCCAGACCAAAACCATCGCTGAATTCATTGCTGATGCGCTAAAAGATGAGGGGCATAATACTGTCGTAGCGCCCATAGAAGAGTCTCCCCTACTCGGGTCATTTGACGCTATTGCTATAGGAGCGTCAGTACATATTGGTCACTACCCTCAAAGTCTTAGAACATTTGTAAAAAAACATTTAAAACGCCTTACGAAACTTCCCACTGCCTTTTTTTCCGTATGTATAACCGCCAGTAAACCTGATGAAGAGCATCAGAGGCTAGCGCAAGCCTATCTGGATGGTCTATTTAGCGAAATGTCCTGGCAGCCTGAGCTAAGTATCAGTTTTGCCGGTGCCTTAAAATTTACCCAATACGGCTTTTTTAAAACACAGGTCATGAAAGCCATTGCCAAGCGTGAGCATTTACAGGTTGATAATAAACACGATTATGAGTACACAAACTGGGAAAGAGTTATGCGATTTACGCTTGATTTTTCGCAGCTCATCAAACAGTCTCTTAATCCAAAGCGTAAACCACTTGACCTTAAAGTCAATGTTTAAATTGCTCAAAGAAAAATATGGCTTTGTGAGGTTGCATTCTCTATGCGCTCGAGCCATAATCTGTTTTTTGGCATCTTAATAGGCACCATCGCCTTTAATTACTACTTCAGGTGTTTGGAAAAGTATGATTATATCTAACCAGACTGACCAGTTGCGCACATAGAAGCTATCTAACTCGACACGCTGAATATAATCGGTATCACTTCGACCACTTACTTGCCAGTATCCGGTCATTCCGGGCCTAACTTGAGTATATAGCTCAAATGCATCTCCGTATTTGCTGACCTCTTCATCAATAATAGGTCTAGGTCCAACCAGACTCATATCCCCTAGCAAAACATTCCATAACTGCGGAAACTCATCAAGACTATATTTTCGCAAAAGTTTTCCTAGCCTGGTCACTCTTGGGTCATCTTGAAGTTTTTGACTAAGGTCCCATTCAGCTTGCAAAGCTGGATTTTCTTGCAGGTAGGTTTTTAGCAAAGCCTGCGCATTTGGAATCATGGTACGAAACTTCCAGGCGTTAAAGGGTTTGCCCGTTCGACCAATTCGCCTATGCCCATAAAAAATAGGCCCAGGTGAATCTATAAAAATCGCCAGCGCAAGAATAAGTAAGAAAGGACTAATCAGAATTCCACCAAGTGTTACAGCCACAATATCAATGAGGCGCTTAACGAAACGATTAAGTGGAACTGCTAGCTCATTGCGAACCTCGAGTGCCAAAAACTTATCTAAGGAACTTGCAGTCACACCAAAGACAGGTAGCCCCGCAATCTGAGGAACAAATTGCATTTTTTGAAACGTTTTGCCATTTAGGGTAAAAATCGATTTAAGCAGGTCAGGTGAAGCATGCGGCAAGGCTACAATTGCATGACGGATATTATGAGCTTTAGCATACGCTTCAGCTTCAGCAAAGGTTCCCTCTACAGGAATTGTATGGATGATCTTAGGTGAACGCATTTGCCTGTTATCAAATACCGCAACTGGCCTTAGACCCTCTAAACTATTGGCGAGTAAAAACCTAACTACTTGTTGCCCTAATGCGTCTGCACCAAAGATGATAACTGGGCGACCCCAACTATCTAAAGCATGGAGCAGGCGTTTACTCACAGCTCTTATAAGAGGTAAGAAAAATGCGCTTAAACCAACCGTTACCAGTAAGGTTAGCTTGGGAATGGGTAGATCTTCAGCGAACAAAAAGGTTCCAGCTGCTAAAATGAGACCCGCATATAAGGTTGCATTGACATGTTTTTTCAGCTCCTGTGATGGGGTTAGCCCATAACCTGGATAAAGATTTTCGCGCCAAACCATAGCCGGCCATAAAAACATGGCATAGGTCACCACTGAAAAAATACTTGATGGTTGTACTCCCGTTAGTCGGACTGCAAGGCTATAGGCAGCGTAAGCTGCAAGAAAATCACCGAGCAATAGGATAAAACGTACCCACATTGGATTTACAGCAAAAGTCGTAGGCGTCTTTTCAATAACAGCTGAGCGCCAACCCGCAGCTAATACCAGCGGGTAAATAACACCGCTATGGAAGAGGCTCACATCAAAGAAATTGATAAAAAGTACCACCAAAAGTATCGTTATAAAAGCACTATCTCGTTGTTTGATGGCATTAATACTTAAAATTGCCAAAAGCAAAACAAGGCTCAAGAGGCCAAATAACCCTCGCTCGAATAAGACATGAAGAAACAAATTATGAACATGGCTTGGTGTTTCTCTAACCTTGACTTGATTAAACAAATGCGTTTGGTAATAAGCTGGAAAGCTGTTGGGTCCATGCCCTAACCAAAGCTTTTCTTTTATACCTTGCCACGCAACCTGCCAATAAGGAACCCGTGCTAACCCAAGACCTAAACCTTTGGTTGCCGTTCCAGGTTCGTAGGCGCTCGGAGTTGCACTTTCCTCGAGCTGGAAACCTGCAAAATAGCTCGAGCTTCCCGACACGTTTCTATAGTCAGGAGCTAAGCCCAAGTACCAATAGAGGGGCGCTGTTTGCCCTTCATAAATAAAGGTAGCAAAGACCTTTAGCCAATCCCCATCTTTCGCAGTGACCCCACTTCGCAAAAGCCGCCCGGGACCATTTGTTGTTACGACCCAGTTTTGACCTTCGAGCCTAGCAATAAGGCTAAAGGTACGCACCTGATCAACATCTTGACCCCAGCCTTGAATACCCGGTTCGCTACCCTTTTCG
>JAHEBB010000615.1 GCA_024642575.1 Trueperaceae bacterium
AAGGATAGAAGCCACATCATTATCTCGAAATTCATCGCTCAGAACACTATTTCTCGAGGATGATATGTAGCCGATCAGATGATATCTGCTATAACATTTTTAACCTACTGTGTTTTGAGTACGTTCTACATCAAAAGAAGGATTTTCTAGCCTAGACTAAAGAAGGACGCTTTTAAGCTTGGGTTTGGCTAAGCTATCAACATGACAAAAACATTGACGAGATCAGCTTCAAATAAAGTTTTAGGGGGCGTTTGCGCAGGTTTAGCCAACTACTTTAACGTAGACCCCACTCTAGTCAGAGTCATCTTCTTAGTCGCCTTTTTTGGCTTTGGTGCTGGTCCACTGGTTTACCTTATTCTCTGGTTACTGATGCCCCAAAGCTATTAAACAAAAATCTAACCTTGGAACCGTGGTCATTAGCTGACCACGGTTTCTTTTAGTTCATGAAGTAATAAATAATGGCAGCAGCATAGAGTTTGGCGGCGTCAATAAGATCGTCCAAGCGCACAAATTCATCTTTTTGATGTGGGATGGTTCTATCGCCTGGCCCTACTGTGACAATAGGAATGTTTGCCCAGGCGTGTAAAAAAGTACCATCGGTTGCACCAGGTACGCCGCCAAATTTAGGTTCTTGGTTTAAAACCAGAGGGTAGGCCAGCTCGAGCGCTTTCACCACTGGGTCATCATCAGGTGTTTGTGTCCAGGGGCGAGATTCAAAACAGTCTAGTTCTATGCTTAAACGTGGCGTGCTCTTCTCAATTTCTCGCGCAAAGCCTTGGAGCGTTTGTTCTAATTCGTCATGATCTTGCCCTGGGATGGTGCGAATATCTAAAGCAAGATAGGCTTCGGCAGGCATAACGTTTAGCTGGGCTTCGCCTTTGGCTGGTGCTTGCACGATGGTCGGGGTAAACCAGGGGAGGCCAAGGTAAGGGTGCTCACCGAGCCTTGCTTGCTCACTACGCTCGAGCCCTTTGACTTTTTCAATAAAATGACTTAGCGCCGCAATCGGATTCACGCCAGCGTAAGGCATAGCCCCATGAGACATCACACCCGTAAAGTTTACCGAAACGCGCATAGCACCCTTTTGAAACAAACAAAGCTCATTCTCTTCGGGTTCGCAGATGATGGCAGCGTCAACCTCAGTAGCCCAGCCCTGCTTTATAAAATCCTTAATGCCAATCATCATGCCTTCTTCGTCAACGACAATGCCCATGCGTATGCGCCCTGCCAAATCTGGTACGGTTTCTTGCACTGCTTTTAGAGCCGCAATGGCTGCAGCAATGCCCCCTTTCATATCGGCACTGCCCCGCCCATAGATTTTCCCGTCGATGAGTTTTGCCGCAAAAGGCGGATGTGTCCAGCTGGCTGGGTCGCCTTCGGTGACAACATCGGTGTGACCTTCAAACATTAGAGTTTTGTGTTTGGTCGGGTCAAAACCAGAACCTGACCAGTCTGCAATGACATTGGGGCGTTCAGGTGCTACTTCTTGCATAATAGGTTTTAAGCCTAAAGCCTCAAACGCTTTAGCAATAAACTGGGCAGCTTCAGCCTCAGAATTTTTGTTTGGTTCAAAAACACTCCGCACTTGAATAAATCTCTGCGTTAAATCAAGTAAATAGTTTATATCTATGGCTTCAGCAACTTTTTTTGCCAGATCTTCACGTGACACTATCAACCACCTTTAAGGGAAATGAACTCTATGACGCTTTGATGTTTGGTATTACGTTCTTATAGTGGAGGCGTAAACCTGCCGTCAATGGCTGTCCAGCCACCATCAACCAGTTGCAGGGTTCCTGTTACATAAGAGCTAGCTTTACTGGCTAAGTAAATAACCGCGCCAACCATTTCACTGGGTTGTGCCCAGCGGCCTAAGGCACCCTTTTGAGCATAAGCATTATACCAGTCGGGCTGAGCTTTAATTTGAGCAGTTAGGGGTGTTTCAACAACACCTGGCGCAATGGCATTGACCCGCACACCTTTATTGCCGAGTTCTGCGGCTAAGGCGCGCACCATTTGCAGCGTTCCTGCTTTGGTTGCTGCGTAGACACCCTGACCTGGCTCAACGACTTGCGAGCGAATTGAAGAAAACAGCATAATGCTGCCACCACTCGCTTCTGACATGCGTCTGCCTGCGGCCTGCATGGCAAAAAAGGAACCTTTTAAATTTAGATTGACAACCTTGTCAAATTCTTCTTCAGTGTACTTGAGCAGGGGTTTACGCACATTTACCGAAGGTGTACAAACCATAACATCTAGTGCAGGCAGACTATCCACCAGATCATTTACGGTTTTTTGCTTGATCAAGTCAACGCTGTGCGCGCTTGCTTTTCCCCCTTGCTCAGTGATGGAGGTAACCAGATTGGTTAGCGCTGTCTCATTAATATCGGCGCAGGCAACGTGTGCACCAAATGCGGCTAGACCAAGGGCAGACGCCTCACCAATCCCTGAAGCAGCACCAATCACCAGAGCCGTTTTGCCAGATAAATCAAAAAGTTGACGGTATGCAGTTAAGTCCATGCGGTATTTTACCTGTTTCACTCAAGAATAAAAGCTCGAGCCTTGGCTAGCCATCAGTTTTCAATGTAGGCTTTAGCTTATGGACGCATTAAACAAACAAGCCAATTCGGACTACTGTTTTGTATGTGGTCGCAAAAACCCCAAAGGGCTGTACATGACGTTTTTTGATAATGGTCAAGATGAAGTCTACGCAAACTACACCGTAACCGAGGATTATCAGGGTTACCCAGGGGTGGTGCATGGCGGGATTGTAACCAGCATGCTCGATGAAGTGGTGGCTCGAGTCTCATTTATAGGTGACCCGCACAAATTTATGATGAGTGTAAAGCTCGAGGTCAAGTTTAGAAAACCCGTACCCACGCTGACGCCTTTAAAAGTGGTTGGGCGAATTATCAAGTTAAGAGGGCGTTTGGGGCAAGCTGTTGGAGAAGTGGTTTTGCCAGATGGCAGTGTTGCCGCCGAAAGCAGCATGACGCTCGCTGATATGCCCAAGGAATTAGCGAGTGAGTCTAGGCTCGAGGCGCTTGGGTGGTATGTGGA
>JAHEBB010000150.1 GCA_024642575.1 Trueperaceae bacterium
TTCGGGCTTGTAATTTGACTCGAACCCTGCTGTTAGCAAATCGCCAAGCTGCAAATTCGCTTTTGTCCCGTGGTAGAAGGGACCATTGTCTAAAACACCATTCATCTTAACTCAAATCTCCCTTCCTTCTCGGAGGGTTAATAAATCGCTTGGCAAAACCCAGGCAACTGCCAAGACTGTGAATATAAGCCATATGTTGTACCAATGATGTCGAATGAATTGCATAGCTATCTCCTTGTGAAAGCTACCTAAGGTTAGATTACAGCTGAAGCCACATATAAACCTTGGATTTGTATCCGCTAGGCGTGAGGATTGCCATAGGCTCTATGCCAAACTCAACAAAGCCGACTGCTAGGTACAAGTTAATAGCAGTGTCGTTGCCTTCTGTAACTGTCAAGGTAATAACCTTTATTCCTGGTCGGGCTCGAGCAGAGTCGAGGGCTGCAGAGACAAGTTGCTTACCCACACCAAACCCTCTTGCTCTTGGCGTAACGTATATGCCAATAAGGTCTGCTTTATGTTTGGTCTTGGGTTTTGAGTAAAATTCCAGTGCCACCGTTCCAACAAGTTCCTGCCCTTGAAATGCACCAAAGGCTAGGGTCCTACCTGATGGGTCAGCCATGCGTTGGAGCCACCAAGATTCAGGCTCCGCAGCTCGCTCCTCTGGCGTTGAGGTGAATGCATCTGGGGCTTGTGTATAGCCCTCAAGCATGAGTAATCGGTAGCGTGATAAATCTTGAGAGGTAAGCGGAGCAATTGTCGTCTGCATATGCGACCTATCGCTCAAGTTTGGGGTTAAAAACGGAATATGTGATTGGATGCATTATAGTTTAAGCCCCTTCTGCATTTTAGCAGTTTGAGTTTGCACTTCTTGCAATAAATAGTTTGGTGATATGAGCAGGAGAATAATTTATTCCTTGGGATTCGCGAGATAGTAAGCAACAATAGCATTTGCGTGACCATGACCCATACCATGTTCTGTTTTTAGCCAATTCACCCTTTCCATATGCTTCATGTTTGGATTTTGACCAATCAGCTCGAGCCAGTGTGCAATCGGCTGTCCATATTTCTTTTCAATTGAGGGAAAATAAGAGGCTGGGCCTTTTGGCTTGTCTTCATTTGCCATAAGTAAACTCCTTGAATTTAGACCATTTTTGTTATGAAACTGCCAAGACACGATGGCTGTCTACTGACCAGGCTTAACCTCGAGCCCACGAAGCAGGGGAGTCGGCTGTAGCGTTGGTTAGCAGTTAGTCTCTGCGCTTTAATTCGTCGGGTGTTGGTTTCTGGAAAAACGCTATCCATGGCCTCATCATCTGTTCTGGGATCTGAAAGGTCAGTAAAGAACTTTGGGCGTTTCGTTGCGCCAAGCGCCGAAGTAGCTCGTTCTCTGGAACATCGAGGAAATGCACCTCGCTACTTGCGCCAAGCTGTTTTGCTCGTAAACGTAAGTCTTCTCGTTCTTCACGTGCCCAAAACCCATAATCAAGTATTACATTTATTCCCAAAGCCAGAGCCCGACTCGCTACTTCCCATTGCAGAGTTTCAATGATAGTGTGCCTGGCGTTGTGTTCTGGCTCTTGGGCATCTTGCCCAAAGAGGCGTATTTGCCACTCATCAGGGGTTAGGCGGAGTGCTGAGTGCTTATGCTCGAGCGTCCGTGCCAGTGTTGACTTACCTGAACAGGGAAGCCCGACCATCAAGTGAAGAGTTGCCACAAGTAGTCCTCCATGAATGACCTTAGTCCCGCAGACTTAAGATGCTCAATGCACAAATCCAGAGGTAAAAACGAAATGTTGGTTTATCATTTGAATTATTTCAAGACCTCTTTTTAGCTCGTGATAGTCGAGTTTTTACACCTTGCAATGGTTAGTTAGAGCGATCTTCTCTACCTTCACAATACCTTTTGAGTCCAGCTAGCTCTTTAACTAGGTATTCTTTTGATAAAGTTCCCGTAATTGCCCGATAGAACCAAGCAAGCGGTCCTTTGTAAGCAATACCTAAGGTGACGCTACAACCATCCTTAGCTTCCTCTAGGAGATGAGAAGCGACAATTTTTGCTCCAGGAACCTTTGACTCCCAATCAAAGCTTTTACTTGGTATAAGTTCTGTTATGGTCCAAATCGCATCTTTAAGTTTGGGCTGCTTGAGTAGGGCCTGTGAACCAATAGTCAAGTAGCGTTTATCTAATTTAGTCACACTGGTAACAGTAGGTGTCCATCTTGGCCATGTCTCTATATCTATAAGCGTTTTCCAGATGAAAGCTGAGTTTGCCTTTATATTTGAAGTGCTAGAAAGCATTACTACTCCTAGTATTGTTATTTCACTCTATCATCCAAATTCAGGGGTTTTGATAGAGTTGTTGAAGTTGATTTTAAACATACTAAGACCTTTCTAAGCATTTGACAAGTCGAGTTTGCCCCCTCGCAATGCGTAGTTAAGCGACCAAAATTCATCCTACCCAAATTAGTAAAGCTTTACTTATCAAAAGTGGCATCAACAACAAGGGAGTCTGGTTGTTGAATTGTCAGAGTAATACACCGAAGCAGAATCTTGGGTTGTGGTTTATTTTCCCGCTAGCTGAAAAAACCAAAGTTTTGTTTTGAATACCGAATCATTTAAAGGGTTGGGTTTTAAGAATCGGTATAAACTGGCAGGCATGGAAAATACACCGTTATGGGATGATGGGCGTTGGCAAGCTTTGCCAAGTCTCCGTGAAAATGTAGAAGCCGATGTTTGTGTGATAGGTCTTGGCGGCTCAGGTTTGTCAGCTATTCATAGAGCGCTCGAGCTAAAGCAGCGTGTCATTGGGCTAGATGCTGGCATGGTTGCGGGTGGGGCAGCTGGGCGAAATGGCGGCTTTGTTATGGCAGGTCTGGCGGCTTTTTATCATGATGCCGTGGCTGATTTGGGTCGAGAACGAGCTAGTGCCATCTACCAGCTTTCCTTAGAGCAGACCGATAAAATTCTCCTAGAAGCGCCAGAAGTGAGTCGTCAACCTGGGTCTTTACGCATAGCCCTTTCTGACGATGAACTAGAAGATTGCAGGCTCGAGGCAGAAGCGCTTCGCCTAGACGGTTTTGCGGTTGAAGACTACAAAGGCCCTGAAGGGCAAGGCTTACTTTTCCCAAAAGGCTCGGTCTTTAATCCTCTCATACGTTGCCGAACGCTAGCCCTATCAGCTCTAGAAAAAGGGGCTCAGCTCTTTGAAAATAGTTGTGTCATTGATGTGAAAGCTAATCATGTTCATACCGACCATGCTCAGATAAGTGCTAAATATATTATTGTTGCGGTAGATGGCAGGCTCGAGCTTCTTTTACCCGAATTAACAGGACAGGTTCGCACTGCCCGTTTGCAAATGTTAGGTACAGAACCTACAACGGAAGTGAGCGTACCACGTCCTGTCTATTTGCGCTACGGCTATGAGTATTATCAGCAGTTGGCAAGTGGCAGTATTACGCTAGGCGGTTTTAGAGACAAAGCCAAAGAAACCGAGTGGACTAAAGATATTGCGCCTACAGAGTTTATTCAAAATCATTTAACCAGCTTTTTACGAAATCATATCGGTGTGCAAGCACCTATTAGTCACCGCTGGGCAGCCTCGGTTAGTTATAGCAAAGGGGTTTTACCTTACTTTGGAGAAGCCAGACCAGGGGTTTGGGCCATTGGTGGCTATTCGGGTACAGGCAATGTGATAGGGGCGCTTTGTGGTTTGGGCGTAGTGGAAAAGGCAGTTAAGGGTAGCTCGAGCATTGCAGATTTATTCATGGCTGCGCCATCTGGTTTAAACTAGTCTATGGAACTCGACCGAGATCAACTTCAAAAAGACATTATTGATTTATACACCCGTGAACATGCTGCGCTTGGGGAAGCAGGCACGCTCGAGCATTTGAACCGAGGACATAAGCTTGCTGAGTCGTTTAAGCTTGCAGATACCCTAAAAGAGGGTGGCGTTTTGGTTTTCCCTCATGCAGGGGTTGATGATTGCGGTTATCAGATTGCGGCTTGTGTGCATGCTGCCTTAGACAGTGGGGCAGATAAGGTGATTTTTATAAGCGTTCTTCACGCCTTTTCCCAGGCTATGGAAGATGCCAGACGCGGTGTAGCCGCAGGTAAACCTGCCAGTGATTTTGAATTCTGGGGTATTCAAGGAACAGGGATTGATGGGCGAAAAGAATGGACAGGCGATCACGCGCCGATGAGCTGGCGTCATTTCTGGAACGCTGAAGTTAAGCGCCGAGGACTTACCAAGCCACCTGAAATGCTCGAGCGTTTTCCCTATCTTGCTGGGGGCAAACCTCAGGAACTTCCTGGGATAACAGACTTGCAAGAGCTTGCCAAAGATGCTGTTATTGTTTCAACTGCCGATGCATTTCATCATGGTATTGGTTATGGGGATAGCCCAGATGTCGCGATGAATCCAGATGAGCAAGGTTTAGCCAAGGCTAAACTTGTATTAGAAGAAGGTATAAGCATCTTAGAGGCTGGTGATTACTGGGGTTACAATCAGCACTGTGTTTCGGCAAAAAGTGATGCCAGGGACGCTGGGCAAGTTTTTCGTTATTTGCGTGGTCCCTTGAAAGGTCGGGTTATTGACCTGACCTATACTGACGCCTCAGAACTTTACAATGCTCCGCCCCCAACTTGGGTTGCAGCTGCCCTATATGAATGGAAAAAAATCTGACTTCAAGCTGTAGCCTTTTCGTAATGATATGAGGATTACAAATGCCGTTTCCACCGAATCTTTTGCTATGGTTTTTAAAAGCTGGAATGATGAATGAAAACCTTTGCGGAATGAACACTCTGAGCTTAACCTTTAAACTTTGAATATACTAAAAATGCCCTTCATAGTGAGATGAAGGGCATTAAATAACTCCAATGGAAAGAAATCGCGGAGTGAGTTCTTAAGTTTGGTTACTCAAGGGCGGTGAGTGCGTCCACAAATTTCTTTTGGGTGTTTGCCAAAATGGCTTCCACACCCTTATGACTGTTAGCGTCATTAAAGGCGGTATCAAAGCTAGGGCCAGCGTTCTTGGCCAGATTTGCCACGGCCTCTTTGCCAGCCTGAGGTAAAAGTTTAGTGAGTGATCCAAACCCTGTGAGGGTTTCTGTCTGGGCATTCAAATCCTCAAGGGCAGCCTTTGCTGTTTCTTCTGAACTGATGTTTTTAATTATCATTAGGCTCGAGTCAAGCGTTTCCACCAGGGATTGCCCAAGGTCAAAACTCACAGGCTCAGATGACTCAGTGGTTGTGGCTGTAGGAGTTGATTCTTGAGTGGTGGTTGAGCCAGCAAGGTTATTTGAGGCCTCATGAATTTCTGCTACATTGTCACTGGTGGCAGGCGCGGTTGATTCGGTCGAGGAACTATTCGTTTTGGGTGTTTCTGCTTGACCCCCAGTTGAACTTGCCGAAGTCTGATCGGTAGTGCTTGTAACTGCTACAGGAGCCGAATTTGCAGCAAGGTTTCGGTTTTCACTGGCCATTCGGTTGTCGAGTACTAACATAATAATGATTCCTAGAGCACTAAGCGCTAGGACAGGTAATAACCAAAAGTAATACGAGCGCATTTTCATAAACTGATTCTAACCTAATGCAGCTAGATTGCTCCAAGACAGCTGTCCCTTGCCAGTCAGATTGGACTGAAAATCTACTTACCTAGTAATCTAATTCACAAAGCTCTTACAATTCTCGAGTATCCTTTGCCTGAGGGAGTACTATGGAGTTCTTACAGCACAAAGCCCGGCATGACGCCGAACGTTTAAGAGGACGTGCCTTCTGGAATCAGGTTCGTCGCTCTTTGCGGGGTTTGCCCAACGAGCTTTTGCCCTTTGACACGGTTCGTAAGCATTTTCCCCACTCAGAAGCCTATGGTGGCACGCAAAGTATCCCGATTAAAAATATTGTTGGTTCGGTTGACCGTTATAGGGATTTTGATTATTACTTTTTACCGCGGCTTAGCCTACCCTTAAACCGCTGGATTGGTATTCGGGCTGCTCGCCTAGAAGGCAAGGAATTGCCCGCCATTCAAGTCTATAAAATGGCTGAGCTCTATTTTGTTAAAGATGGTCATCACCGCGTTTCGGTGGCCAGAGAAGATGGGCAAATCTACATTGACGCAGAAATTATTGAACTAAAAATACCAATTGCCTTGGATGAAAAAGACAGTCTTAAAGACTTGATCATTAAAGGTGAGTATGTGCGTTTTCTTGAGCAAACAACGCTAAACCGCCTACGCCCTGAACATCAAACGATTTTATTCACTGTGCCAGGGCGCTATGAGTTACTCATCGAACACATTGTTACGCACCAGTATTACCTTGCTCGCGAAAATGCCAGAGCGTTTGACTGGAAAGAAGCAGTCATGTCTTGGTATGACACTTTATATTTACCAGTTGTAGAAGACATTCGTAGGTTTAAGGTCTTAAGCCGTTTTCCTGGTCGCAACGAAGCTGATCTTTATGTCTGGATTATGGATCATCGCCATTTTGTTCGCGAATCTTCAGGGCTGGATATAAGTTTGCAAGCAGCTATTCGCGATTACTCTGCCCGTTACGCGCCTGGATGGCTAAGCCGTATAGGGCAGAGGTTAAAACAAGGTAGGCGAAGTAGTGCGCAGTAATCTCAGGGCAAAAACACTCGAGCTATGTCGTGTACTTAAGTTTGCAAAGGTAGAGATGCGTTTAGGCTTGAACAATGATAGATGAAGGTGTTAGCCATAAAACCAGTCTAAAAAAAGACCTATTAGCCATAGAAAATTTGGCTTACTTTGCCCTCGAGTCTGCATTTCCCTTAAAAGTAACAGGGGCAGACAGGCTCGAGTTCTTGCATGGTCAACTAAGTAATACAGTCAAGGGTTTAAAATCTGGTGGGTTTAATGAGTCGCTGATGCTAAATCATAAAGGTCACGCGCTTGCTCAGATGACAGTTTGCCGCCGTGAAGATGACCTCTTTGTGGTAGTAGAAGACGGCGCGGGGCAGCTTGTTCAAGAGCAATTGCAAAGACACATTATTTTTGATCAGGTAAAGCTCGAGCCCATGAGCCAGGCCATTTCCAGTTTGAGTTTGCAAGGTAAATTGGCAGCTGAGCTGATTAAAAAACAGTTTGGAGATTTACCTGCTCAAGGACAGTTTTCACACTTTCCTTTTGAGGGTGCAAAGGTTTTAGTACACCCATCAAAGCGTAGTTTTGCAGCTGGTTTTGATCTTCATGTACTTGCAAAGGACGCTCATAAACTGGTCGCAGAACTTACCCGTCAAGGTGCCGAAAAGGTAGATCAAGAGGTAGTTGATTTGGCTCGAGTCTGCGCTGGCATTCCAAAGGCATCGAGTGAAGCAGGTGAAGGGGTTTTGCCGCAGGAGGCTGGGCTCGAGTTTGCTGTGTCTTACACCAAAGGTTGCTATCTAGGACAAGAGATTATGGCCCGGATTGAAGCGCGTGGCAATCTCAGACGAGGTTTGGTTGGTTTACGTTTAAGTCAGATGCCAAGTTCAAAAGAGATTTACGCCGCAGGTAAAGCAGTCGGAAAACTAGGTAAAGTGGTAAATCACCCTGAGTTTGGACTTATTGCACTGGCAATATTACGCAATGACCTTAACGCTAATGCCAGCTTAAATATTGGAGATGCGCAGGCTACCCTGACTTTGTTGCCTTTTGAACCTGGTGGTGTTTAAACATAAGCAAGCATTTAGACATAACGGTTTTGGTGTCTTTATCGAACTTATCGTAAACCCAAAGTTTGAAGCTAAAGGTTCACGCTTTACGCTCATTTTAATCTTTTTGGGTTGCATTCCCCGAGGCTTGCCTCGAATATCAAAGGCATCAATATAAACGAGCCTTAAGCGAAGCTTGCGAGATTCTAAAGAATACCCCGTAAGTTTACTGCGAGGATTTTTATATGCTCGTCATTCCAGCAAATGCAGGAATCCATAGCCTAGAATTTGCCGAAACCTGCATTTTTAATTCTTAATGGATTTTGGAAAGACTATAGGTCGCTTTTACACGTCTTTACGTTTTACAGCTGGCGACAGCAACACAATCAAGGCACATAAGATGACTACCACGACCAAGGCTAAGCGTAGTGAGCTTAGTTCTGCTATCCAGCCGAGAGAGGGTGGACCTGCTAAAAAGCCACTGTATCCCATAGTTGCCACTGCTGCGATCGCCGTTCCTCGTGGAATTTTTGAGTGTTTACCCGCAGCACTAAAGACAGAAGGCACGACCACTGAGAGCCCCAAGCCCACCATGCCAAAGCCGATAAGTGAAGCCCAAAGGGTGTGCAGACTTAAACCAAGGGCTAAGCCAAGCGCTGCAACCGCGCCCCCTGTTCGCACAACAGTATGGGTGCCAAAGCGCGCTACCAAGCTGTCGCCACTGAATCGCCCAGTTAGCATCATTAAAGAGAAGACCGCATAACCCGTTGCCGCCATGCCTATAGTCGTGCCTAGAGATTTATTGAGGTAGAGCGCCGACCAATCTGCCATCGCACCCTCGCCAATCGAGGAGCAAAAGGCGATGGCACCTAGTCCCCAAAGGGCCCTTGGGGGCAGCATAAAGACAGGTGCGGCATCGTGCGCTTCACTAGGGCTATCAGAGATGAGGAAGCTTTTCATAACCAAAAGCAGCGCCGCAGTAACAAGCGCAATTCCCACAAAGTGAGTAGCTATACCAGCACCCCAGGACACAATAAGTCCCCCTAAGGCAGCACCTGCAAACCCACCAAGGCTAAAAAAGCCGTGCAGCGAGTTCATAATTGTGCGCTTTTGGGTACGCTCAATCTCAACACCTTGCGCATTCATTGCTACATCCATTGCGCCGATGCTGGCACCAAAGAGGGCTAGGGCTAAAAAGAGTGTAAGCAAACTGGGAACAAAAGCAGGAAGCACCAGCGCGATGCAACAAGCTAAGCCGCAAACGAGCGTGACGGCTGCGCTACCATAGCGGCTGATAAAGTTTCCAACAAAGGGGAATGCTGAGAGTGAACCAACTGCGACCCCCAAAAGCGCTAGTCCAACCTGAGCATTATTGAGGTCTAAACGGTGCGCCACAGTAGGAATACGCGACACCCAAGTAGCGAGAAAGACACCGTTAACAAGGAAGACGCTGGCAATGGCAAGATAGGCTCGAGACATTCGTATAGTTGTATCATGTCGGGTTTTACATTGGGAAGGAGCACTATGTGCTCCTCAGACGTTAAGCTTAAGAGACTTAAGTCATTACTGCGTACAGGTACACACAAATTGGCTAAAGCTAAAAACCTCTATAATGTCCTATGAAAAGCAAAAAGAACTGGCTTGCTGAGAACTATGCAGAGGCGTTAAAGCGCTATCCAGAACGTGCTTATCCTTTTAAAACACTATCCAATATAGAAGCTGATGTGGTCTATACCGAAGATGATTTAGAGGATTTTGATCCTGAGTCAGAGTTGGGTTATCCTGGCAACTTTCCTTATACGCGGGGGGTGCAGTCAAGCATGTACCGAGGCAAACTCTGGACCATGCGCATGTTTGCGGGCTTTGGTACGGCAGAGCAGACCAATGCTCGCTTTAAAAGCTTGCTCGAGGCTGGGCAAACAGGGCTCTCTACGGCGTTTGATTTACCTACGCTTATGGGATATGACGCCGACCATCCTTTTAGTCAAGGTGAGGTAGGTAAATGCGGGGTGGCGGTGTCCTCCCTTGCCGATATGGAACTGCTTTTTGAGGGTATCGACCCTGAAAAAGTCACGACCTCCATGACCATTAATAGTCCTGCAAATGCCATTTGGGCTATGTATTTGGCCATGGCAGAGAAAAAAGGTGCTGATCTTAAAAACCTTGGCGGTACGATTCAAAATGATATCCTAAAGGAATTTATTGCCCAGAAAGAATATATTTTCCCTCCAGAGCCAAGTGTTAAGTTAGTCATTGATACTTTTGAGTGGGGTCCAAAAATCGTTCCACGCTGGAATTTTATTTCGGTTTCGGGCTATCACATTAGAGAAGCAGGCTCGACAGCAGTTCAAGAGCTTGCCTTTACTCTGGCAGATGGTATTCATTACGTGAGGCAGGCTTTAAAGCGTGGCCTTGACATTGATGAGTTTGCGCCGCGCATTAGTTTTTTCTTTAATTTGCATAATGACTTTTTTGAAGAAATAGCCAAATTGCGTGCTGCCAGACGCATTTGGGCGAGACAAATGCGCGATGTCTACGGTGCCAAAGACCCTAAATCGTGGATGCTGCGAACGCATGCGCAAACAGCGGGCGTTTCTTTGACGGCGCGACAGGCTCAAGTGAATGTGGCACGGGTAGCGATTCAAGCCCTCGCTGGAGTTCTAGGCGGCACCAATAGCCTTCACACCGATGCCTACGATGAAGCCTTGGCTTTGCCGAGCGAAGAGGCAGCCACCATTGCCTTGCGCACTCAGCAAGTGATTGCTTATGAGACAGGCGTTGCTAATACCATAGACCCACTTGCAGGTTCTTATTATCTGGAGTCTTTAACGACTGAGCTCGAGCGCCAGTGTCTTGCCTATTTTGAGCAAATTGACGCCCTTGGAGGGGTTGAAAAGGCGATTGATGCTGGTTTCTTTGCTCAGGAAATAGGAGATGCCAGCTATCAGCAACAGCGCGAAATTGATGCCAAAGAGAGATTGATAGTTGGCGTTAATGCCTTTGAAAGTGAACTTGCCGATGTACCTATAGAACTGGTAGACCCTAAAGTGGCTGAAGTGCAAAAGACAAGATTGGCAAAGGTCAAAGCAGAGAGAGACCCAAATGCCGTTAAGATAGCGCTCGAGTCCTTAAGAGATGCAGCAAAGCAGGGAAATAACAGCATGCCCGCTTTTATGGCTTGTGCTCATGCCTATTGCACAGTCGGGGAACAAATGGATATTTTGCGTGAGGTTTATGGCGTCTATCAGGAACCTGTATTTATTTAAGGTAAGGGTTCTCTAAGGGGTAAAATCCAGGACGCGTGCCATATAGCTTCAGGTTGTTTTGCTAAATCGATGGATGAGTCAATAATGGGTTGAGCAGGTCTGCCATTGAGCGAGACCAGAGTACGTGCTCGAATTCGGTATTTATCGGTACTGGTTTTACTTAGTTCTTTGCTCAAATAGCGGGCAAACTCATGGATGAGGTGAGGCGCATCTTCAAAGCGTGAAAGTTGCCAGGGAGCAAGGTAATCAGCCGGATCAATTTCTTTCTTTTCGCCTGTATCTAAATTTTCAACAATATAGTGAATAGACCCTTGCTTGACCCGTAGCATCATGTGCCAAGCGAATCTATGCCCTTCCTCAGTCCAAAGCGAGTCGCCAGGAATTAGATAATGTCTTAAAGGCAAGAGCAGTTGCAGCCCGATATAGAGGGCTACCAAACTTTGCGCGAGCTTTTTTTTAAGGCTATGTTTAAACTTAGATT
>JAHEBB010000616.1 GCA_024642575.1 Trueperaceae bacterium
GAAGGCTGGAATCCATAGTCTAGAGTTTGTCGAAACATTCATTTGCAATTCTAAAATAATTTTACAAAGACTATAAATAAAACCAACGCTTTTATATTCTTTTTAAGGCGTTGGTTTTTCTTTTTGTGACCTTGTATTAGTGAAACAGAAAACCTCAAAAAAGGAGGCCTCGTCATTCTAGCGAAGGCTGGAATCCATAGCAGGTATAATTTGATAGGTTGCCCAATGCTAAGATATAACGTACTAGACGGACTATCGATAAATTTAAATGAGTCTTCTAAAATTTGGCTGGCTACCTGTAGACAAAAAGCTCGAGCCTCTTTTAGAGCCTTAGCCAAAGCGACTTTAGCACTGTAAAAAATCCTACTCCTTAAACTCATCTTCTGTTCAAAGATTCTCAGAAATCCCTATGCTACCTTGCCCTTAGAGTCAAAAACTCTATCTGGACGCCATGAGGCTTAGCTAGTATTTGGGCGCTTTAGCTAAGCGGAGCAAGTAGCGCAACCGACCATCCCCTTTTCGGTTGCCTATATTCAAGGAGGCAGCATGCAAAAGACCAGGTTCTTTTTTATCAGTTTGCTTTTGGCAAGTTTAATGGGTTGCGGAGGTCGCACAACCGTCCTTGCCCCCATCCCTAGTAATCCTAATCCTGAAGAGGGGGCACCTGCACCGCTCGAGGGTCTCGAAAACATAGAACGCCCGTTGGTGTCACGCTATTTTCGTATTGTCGAATCCAAAAATGATACTGAAATTGTTCAGCAAATGCTGGCTGAAGATTTTAAATACCGCCCACGGCAATCAAGTTTTTCAGGTTACGAAGGCTGGGATGTCTTGACGACTCCCTGGCCCTGGGGTACGCCTTCAGGGGGAAAATGGCTTTACATTTCGCTTAACCGAGATGCCAAACTTGTTTTAGCCATTAATGAATGGTCAAAACCCGCCAGCTGGTTAAACGGCTGGACAAAAGGGACATCTTATGCTGAAAACGAAAAAGGCGAAAAGGTCAAGTACCAGACTTTTAGCAAAGATGTTTCAAAGGGCGAGTTGATTCTTGCACCTGTTCCTGATGCGCAGTATGTTTTGCTTCTAGCCGAGTCTGATGGCTCGCCCTCAAAAGAACCAGCCCTGCCCGAAGGCCAGACAGAGCAACCCCAGCCAAATGAAACTTGCCCTGATTGGCTAAGCAATAGCTGGGTGGCAACGGGGCCAGATGGTCGGCTTTATAAAAGCTGGCAACCGCAAATTGACCCCATTTATTGGTGCTATTACAGGCATGAGCATGGCTCTGACCCGAGTTTGGTTGGCTATAAACCCGTTTTGGATTATGTTGCTTACTATAACAACCGTCAAAATGAAAGACACGAAGGCTTCAAAGGCTTTGCGCTCATTGATAAAGGTATAGGTTGGTATATTGGTACGCACGCTACCTCAGGCTTAATTGGTCGGGCTTGTGTACAGTTTCATACGGTGGTGTTTTTTGCTCGAGATATGGCAACGGGGGAAAAACTTTTAGAACTGTCCTATAAAGGTGATTTTGGCGCTACCGTCAATGGCAATAATGATTCCCAAGTTATTCAGCCGCAGTTAGAAAATTGTCCAAATCAAAAAGCTATCGCCGATACAACCCTAGCCAGAAAAAAACTGCGCATTTTTCAAAATGGTAAAGACCCTGGCAATTATGAACGCTGGGATGGGGGCACAAACCGCTATCTGGGTATGAATTTCCCTAATTGGAGTACGGGTATGGGAATAGATATTCGTGACCCTATGACGGGCTGTAACAGTAGTACTTGCAACGGAGCCAGTCTGACAGAGAGCGGCGGAGAACAGCGAAGCATCCGTTTTAACGAGTTAAGCTTTAGCTATAACAACTTGCTTGATAAATCAGATGGCAAAGCAGGTGATGGTTATTTTTATACCGATCCTTATGGCATTGTGCAAGATGATGACAGTAAAAATACGCTTAAGCAATATATCAAGCCAGGGTTTGAAGCCATGCTTGATGGGCATTTTGTTACCCAAGATGCCTGGCGCGGGCTTTATGTAGAAGGTCAGCACCAACCCGGGCTCGAGCTTGAGGACGCCTTGGGCGAGATGAACTAAATTTAATCATCATGCTGCTTTTGTCTGCTAGGCTTAGGTCTAGCAGACGTTTTATTTTGCGTCTCAAACTTTCGGTGGATGCTAATAAAGGCTTGGCTTTTTAAACTCGAGCGAACCAACATTCAGGAGTAAGTATGGATTCTGTGGTAGTCAAACAAACAAACAGAGCAGCTTCAGTAACAACTGATCTTTGGCAACTTGGTACTTTGCCCATTTTGGCGCTAGGTACCCTCTCGGGCGTTTTAGGTATTTACTGGGATATAGCCTGGCATATAGATAAAGGGCGCGATAGCTTTTTTACCCCGCCTCATAATTTTATTTATGGCGCTATGCTGATTGTGCTGGTCATGGCCGTTTATACCTTGATACGTGATCGCAGACAAAGCCCTCTGCATTTTAAACTTGCAGCTTTGCGCCTCCAACCTGGCATTATCATTGTGGCGCTGGGCGCAGCCATTACCCTCTTTTTTGCTCCAGCTGATGATCTTTGGCACCGCCTTTTTGGTACCGATATTACCCTCTGGGCGCCCATGCACTTGATTGGTCTTTTGGGTTTGACTTTAGCAACGCTTGGTGGTTTTATTGCCACCCAGATTGAGGCTTACTTAAATCCCAAAAGGCTTAGCTTATTTAAAGGTCTAAGCATTTATTTTGCCATTATGTTTTTAGCCTGGTGCATGCTCCTTTTAGCCGAATACGAATTTGGCGTACCCGTTTTTCCCATGTGGGTAGGTATTGCCTTATTGACAGCTTTACCAAGCTTTATTTTAGTGATGATTGCCAAATTGCGACCCTTTCCCTACGCTGCAACCTTAACAGCTCTAGGCTTTAGCTTTTTTAGACTGGTCATTGCTGGCTGGCTCATCTTTTCTAATAGCCAACTTGATTGGGCAGGGGAAACGCGGCCCGCCATTCCGCTGCTGATTTTGACAGGCATTTTGGCAGAC
>JAHEBB010000151.1 GCA_024642575.1 Trueperaceae bacterium
ATGTAATCTGCACCGTCAAACCAGATGGTGTTTTTGTCGCTGCCACCGCGTTTGTTTGACCAGTCAATAACTGCCCATTCACCAGGGTAAGACATTAGGGTAATGCGGGCATTAGAGGAACCTGAATTTTGAAAGCGGATATCTTCGTCGCGGTATTTGCCACCACGGACAAAAATAACGTCTCCAGCTCTTGCCACTGAAGTAGCCTTACCGATAGTTTTAAATGCGCTACCTGTTGAGCGACCATTGTTACTATTTGAGCCACTGGTTGATACGTAATAGGTTGCACTGGTTGGTGCTGCGGGGAGGTTGGGTTTTGGCAAAAGACTGTTGTTACCAGGGGTAGGTGTGGGTGTTGGGGTAGGCGTAGGTTCTGGCGTTGGGGTTGGTTCTGGGCCAGGCGTTGGGGTTGGAGTTGGGTCAGTAGTCGCTTGATTGTCGAAGCGAATACTAGCTCTATCAATTCGAAAACCACCGGTACGAGTGTGAACAAATTTTAAGGTATTATTGCCATCTTGCCACCATGCGGCAGACATACTGAAGCTAATACTGACGGTGCGGCTATCATTGCCACCCTTGGAATAGTCACCAAAGAGCTTAATGGGTCCATTGCCGTTGACAAAGAGTTCCCCTTCATCATAGTTATCAGCGTCATAGACAGATAAATCTAGGATGGCAGTCTTCGCGTCACTTGCCTTAGTCACATTGACATTGAGTAGTTTGCTTTCAGGTGCTTGGCGGGTAAGAGAAATAGGGAAGTTATCTAAGCCAGCAGGTTTGGTTAGTTTACCGTCAAAAGCAATTTTAATCGCATCAATTCGGTAGCCGCCGGTGCGGGTATGGACAAATTTGAGGCGGTTGGTTCCGTTAACAAACCAGTCGGCTGAAACATCATAACTAAAGTCTTGAACGCGAGCATCATACCGACCATCAGCTCCTTGTCCAAAGAGTTTGATAGGACCTTGATCGTTGATATAAAGCTCACCTTCATTGTCGAAATCAGGGTCAAAGGCTGACAGAGTTATCTTTGCGGCATTGGAACCTGAAGGTTTTTCAAGGTCCATGGTGATTGTGGCAGTTTCGTATTTACCGTTGCTGCGCAGGGAAATCGGTAAGGAAATAGCTTCGCTATTAATATCATGGTTGCCTTCGATACTCGAGCTAATTAATCCTGTCGTGGCAACGCCTGAAAATTGTGAATCAGTTAAAATTTGCTCGTTGTTACTTGAAACAGCAAAACCAATAAAGATGGACTCACTCATCGGGATGATTTGGCGAAACGCTTCAGTCCAGGTTTTGCCATCACTTGAGGTATAGCTAATAAAATCATCGCCACTACGCTCGAGCTTTAAGTATTTTAGCGAGCTGTCCATGCTGATGATATTACTTTCACTTTCCGTTTCGTTTTCTTCTCTATAGGTAAACCAGATACCGTTACTCGGGGTGATGCCCACCATAGAGTGGCTGGCGTCGCTGTTTAAGCTCGAGCGCATCATGATACCTGCGGTTGCCCATGGATTAGTATCTTTTAGGCTATCAATCTTGGCAACTAAGCTACCATTGCCTTTAAGGGTTTTATAGACGTAGTAAAATCCGTCTTCAAATGAGCCAATTTCTCTACCTGCACCTTTAATGCTTAAACCATCAGCAGCGCTCGAGACTTGACCTGTTACCGTTATGTCACCGATATTGCTACTTGACCAGTTACTTGTTTTGGCTTGCCCATTCCCAGAAGGTGTTGTGCTTGAACAACTGCTTAGCACCATCATAGAGAGCGTCACCGCCAGAATTACCAATGAATTTACTTTTCGCATCATAATGAATCCTCTCCCAAAGGATTATTTATTAGGCTGTACTAAAGCAAAGGAATTGCTCCTCAGCCGGTTGCGCCACTCACTCCACCTGCACCAGGCGCCCAAGTACGGGGCAGGTTTCGTTGTTTCTGAGGGATGTTATTTGGATTTCCCTCAATGAAAGAAAGTTTAAGTTCTATTTTTCTGAAAACGCTTAGACTTTGAGACTTATTCTCAAATAAGCGTTAGTGCTTGTCTGACGAAATAATTCATGCTTTACACTTCTTGTGGGATTATTCACGTATGAGAATTTCTCACCTTAATTTCCTTTGTCTCATCGTCATCTCGGAATTCTCACGTACAGGAATACCCCTCTCATAAAGTATCCCAGTACTTTAGATTGGTATTACTCAGATTTTGAGTAGATATGTTTGGATCTTACAAGGTTTTGCAGGAGGGGCAATTAGATTTTGGCGAAGATAAAGTTCACTTGGTTTGCCACTAAAATAGAGGTTCCTAGGAACCCAAGATTATTGAGAAATTTTTAAAGCTCGGTCAGCAGTAAATCTAAAGTTTACTGTGAACCTTCGGATAGCTCATTGTGAATTTGATTTTAATCGTCATCTAAGTGAAAGCTAGAATCCATTGCAAATCATTTGCTTGAAACTATTTCTTTAGTGCGTAATTAAATTTGAATGACCTTTAGACTTCATCAATTTGAGGTGAAGTTATTTTTGCAAACAATGCGCATTTTGAGTTTGAATGTCAAGTGCAGCAACTGTGTGAGCTAGGCGAATAAAAACAAACAAGCTCAGGTTTGATGGAATAGTTTTGGACACTACCAACAAAATCTGTGATTAAAAAAATATTTATTTTGCATCATTTCAACAGAGTCAATTTTAAAGAAAGAAGGTATCCTGCTTGCTTATTGTCTCTTCTGTAAGGTGTAAACCTTCATGCCCTGTTCTAAGGCTCCTAAATCTGGTGCTTTACCGTTAAAAGCAAGACCAATATTTTTGCCACGATCAACTGCACGGCTTGTTTGAGATAGGCTTAGAAAATCTTTGGAACTAGGGTCAAAGCTTAAGATACCTGGGTTTTGTAAAGCTAAATTCCAACTATTTTTTTCTTCTATCGTGCTACCAAACATACCGACGCTGCCCGCAAGGGACAAATTGTTTCTCCAAATGTTTTTACTGACAGCTTTCGAACTTTCAAAGTTATGGCGACCATTATTCCAGGCGGTATTGTTTTCAACGACATTTCCCCCACCAATGTTGTTGTCAAAGCCACTGCGCTTGTTTCCATAGGCAATGTTACGCCTGGCAATGTTTTGCACATCAAAACCGCTCGAGCCTAGCTTAAAGCCGTTACCATCACCACCGTTGTAACCATTGGCATGCGATATATTGCCGTAAAAAAGGGTCTTGGTACCTTTCCAGCTATCAAAGCCATCATCGGCATTTTTTTCAGAGAGATTAAACCAGAATTCATTGCCAGTACTTTTGCCGCCTTGCCCGATTGAGCCAAAGCCGTCACTGTTATCGCCACCATAATTATTACGCGCTATTGAGTAAGCGATGACATTATAAGAACCATCAAATATTTGAAAGCCACTGCCCCAACACCCATCAAAAATCATATTGATAAACGTGTTATGGCTCGAGCCATTATGAAGCAGTACACACTGCTGTGGGCCCTTAAAAATTGTGATGTCACGTAAAACGATATATTCGACGTTTGATAACTTAATCGCCTCTTGATCTTTACCGCCTTTTAGGTTTGACCAGTCAATGATGGCTCTTTCTCCAGGCGCAGACATAAAGGTAATAGGTGAATTCTTGGTACCAGAACGCTCAAAATACAGCGTCTTTTCCTGATAGCGGCCCCCCTTTAGAAAAACAACGTCTCCAGGCTTCACGACTTCTAAGGCTTTGCTAATGGTTTTAAAAGCCTTTTGTGCAGAGCGGCCATTATTAGCATTTTTACCCTCAGGTGAAACATAATAAGTTGCTACTTTGGGGGCATCCGGTAAATCAGGCTTGAGATTAGTTATCGGGTCTATTGGAGGCTCTGGAACCTTAGGTGTTTGAGGTGTTTGGCAGCCAAACAAAAACAGGAGGGCAAGCATTGCTCCTAGGAGTCTAAAACTAGAGAGCATTTAGACCTTTGAACCTATGACAAAAATTAGACCTTTTAGGGTTGCTCTAACTTTTTGAGTGGGTGTAAAAATATTTTGTAACCTAAGTTGAAATAGATTTTGGAAAGCTATCAAAGGATGACCTCAAAAAGTTGGGTATGTGAGTAACTGTTAACTTTGTATACTTTATGATTGTAGTGTGTAAAAGCCTTAAGAATACTATTAGAATAAGATGAGAACTCGAGCTGTAATATTTTTTGCATCATGCATGCTTCCAAGATTCATTTAACGGTATTTGGTACAGAAATTTCTCGTTGGTTTAAAATCGCAGCGCAAAAGATTAAGCAAGGGCTAAACCTAATTTAATCCTAGTCATATGACAGAAACCTTACTCTAAAAGGTAAGCGACGGCACACAAAAACCTTTACGTACGCTAGGCGCTTGTTAAGCAGTATTTAAAAGCTCCATAATAACGTTGTACATGTTGTGATGTGCAGCAAATATTTTGGACCATCCTAGCGTTAAGCTAGTAAGTTGCTAAAGTAAGACTCAAAGATCGAATCGGAGGATAATTATTATGGCAGATACCGTCATTGGTAGTACTAAGGTAAAAACAGGATTTGCAGAGATGTTTAAAGGTGGCGTCATCATGGATGTGATGAACGTCGAACAGGCACAGATTGCCGAAGATGCGGGTGCTACCGCTGTAATGGCCCTTGAGCGGATTCCTGCTGATATTCGTACGCAAGGGGGCGTCTCTCGCATGAGTGACCCAGGCATGATTGAAGAGATCATGAAAGTGACCTCTATTCCAGTCATGGCTAAGGTACGCATAGGACACTTTGTTGAAGCACAAATTCTTGAAGCTATCGGCGTTGATTTTATTGATGAATCCGAGGTTTTAACACCTGCCGACGAAAGCTATCATATTAATAAGCAAAATTTTAAAGTTCCTTTTGTATGTGGTTGCACAAATATTGGGGAAGCCTTGCGCCGCATAGGTGAAGGCGCTGCCATGATACGCACCAAGGGTGAAGCAGGTACAGGTAATGTGGTAGAAGCGGTGCGCCATGCTCGCTC
This sequence comes from Trueperaceae bacterium, assembly GCA_024642575.1. GTDB lineage: Bacteria > Deinococcota > Deinococci > Deinococcales > Trueperaceae > JAHEBB01. Next base: position 5,014 of record JAHEBB010000151.1, read on the forward strand.
GGTTTTGGGCGAAATGAAAAAATTACAGATAATGGGCGAAGAAGAGCTCATGACCTATGCCAAAAATAACGGCGCGCCTTATGATTTGGTGCGTTACGTTCATGAGAATGGCAAATTTCCAGTGCCAAACTTTGCTGCGGGTGGGGTTGCCACCCCTGCTGATGCCGCTTTGATGATGCAACTTGGCGTCGACGGCGTTTTTGTGGGTTCTGGAATCTTTAAATCTGGAGGTAGTAGTAGCAGTGATAGCGAACGACGCGCTGCCTGGTCTGCAAGGGCCAAAGCCATTGTAGAGGCGACTACTCACTTTAATAACCCTGAGATTTTGGCTAAAGTGTCACGTAATCTTGGTGAAGCCATGGTGGGAATTAATCTGGATACGCTTGTTGATGAAGAGCGTATGGCGGTTCGGGGCTGGTAAGTCTCAGCTCACTTTAAAGTCGCTTTTGAAAACGACTATCAGAACCTTAGTTTGAAAAGTAAAAGCCCTCTTCAAAGAGACAGAGGGCTTTTTTTAGCTCGAGCCTAGCTCAAAGCTATAAATAAATCGAAATTTACATGCCAGGTAGGTAGCTACTATCTACAATGTCATCGTAGCTAACTGGGTTTTTGATGAGTCCTACTTTAAGCAAGAGCTCAACGCTACGGTCAAAAGCAGTTTGGTCAATATGACCTAGTTGGGTTTCTGCGTTTGGCATAACCAGTTCAGCAACGCGGGCCATTTGCCAGGTTTGGTGAATTTCTGGGCTTTGGGTTGAACCAGAGCCGTTACAGGTATCACCACAATGGCCTAGAACAATTTGCACCGCTTCTTCTTGATTCTTGACAGCATATTCCCAGCCTTTAAGAGTCGCAGCTAAGAATTTCTTGGCAACTTCAGCGCCACTCATGCCACTGTCTTTAAAATTATCGCTGGCTAAAAGACCAGGCGTAGTAAAAATGAGATCTTCTAAAAGGCTGGCGTTTATTTCTGCTGGATCAAGAACAGTTAAGTTATCTAAACCGTAGCCAAGACCAACAATTTGATCAAGTTCGTTATAGGTCATGGCGCTGGCTACATCAACTTCATTGGGGAAGACCAGTGCAGGGTCAAAGGCATAAACAACGGCAGAGACATCAGGATTGGTTACGGTTGCATCAAGGTCAGAACTTAGGTCTTCGGCTGCAAAAACAACTTGAGATACAAATTCATTACCAAATCCCCAGACCCCTACTTTTTTACCTGCAAGATCAGCAAATGACTCAATGCCACTGTCTTTTAAGGCAACCATGCGGTAACCAGAGGCTTGAAAAACCTGGGCAATTTGCACAACCTCGAGCCCTTGCTCACGCTGAACCAGCATATTGGCAATCCAGTCTGTACCAAAATCGCAGTTTCCACTGGCAACTGCTACCGTTGGATTAACATTACCACCATCAAGCACCGTGACATTTAAACCCTCATCGGCATAAAAGCCCTTTTCCTGTGCTACAAAGTAGCCCGCAAATTGAGATTGAGGGAACCATTTGCTTTGAAAGCAAACATCCACCAAATCTTGAGCAAAGCTAAAAGGCAGCATTGCCAGTACGAGTAGGCCAAAAAAACCTTTCTTCATATTTCCTCCTTATAAATGCTAAACCAATAAGCTTTTGCTTTTGGTGGTAGCCAAATGTTAAGTACCCTCTTCTCTAAATGAGGGGTGCCAGCCCGTTAATCGTCTTTCTATAAGAGATAGGAGCTGGTATATCGCAATAGAAATGAGGCTCGAGACAAATATCGCTGCAAATACCACATCATACGCGCCTTGCCGAGCAGACAAAGAAATGCGCTGCCCTAGTCCTCTAGGTGGACCCGGTATGAGAAATTCAGCGACAATTACGCTTATAACGGATAAAACAGCTGCCAGCTTTAGGGCGTTAAACAGAAAAGGCAGGGCGTTAGGCAGTCTTAACTTGTAAAAAATTTGAATAGGCTTAGCGGCATAGGCTTTAAGCAGCTCGAGCTTAATCGGGTCAACCTGGATAAGCCCCTGAACAGTGTTTAGCACAACAGGAAAAAAGGTGACAATGACAACTACGGCAGCTTTACTTTGCCAGTCTACGCCAAATGCCCTGCCAAGCACAGGCGCAAGCCCAACAATAGGAACTGCGCCAAAAGCCGCAGCTAAAGGCAAAAATCCACGTTGCAAGAATTTCGAATAAGCAATGGCAACCCCGACCAGAAAACCCGTGCTCACGCCCAAGAAAAAACCAAACGCAACTTCTTTAACAAAGGTGATATAGCTATCGGTGAGGAGTACGCTTAGGCTCGAGCGCAGTTGAGCATAAACATTATGAACACCTGGAAAAATTCCTTTAGGAACCTGAAAGCCTATGACCAAACCTTGCCACAGTAAGAGCAAAATAAAAGGAACGGTAGCAGGCGGCAAAACCATTCGCAGGTGTTTTAAACTGCGCGATTCATTAGGATTGGGTTCAACCAGGCTCACGCGCCCCACAGCAAAAAAAGCTGTAAGGAGAAAACCCCAGAATATTGCCCAATAACCCCAACCTCCAACAAGTTTTTCAGCGGTTTCGTCAATTAAGCTCAATTGTCTTATCGGCAAATAAGCTGAGGCAAGCGCAATGCCTACAGCAAGGGTCGAACTTAGTGCATTGCCGAAAAGTACCAATATTAGACAGAGTAAAGAAGCCATCACGGCAGTTAAACCCAAGGCTTCATAGCTCGTGCCCTGCGAGGTAAATGCACCTAAGATTGCACCAAAAAGAGCAAGGGACGCAGTTACCAGAGCTGGCCAGATAGGTTTCATATGTGTTCCCAAGGGGCAAACAATCGCTGCAAAAGACCCACCAAAGCTACCAGCCCAATACCGAGCAAGCCTGAAATAATAAGCAAGATCCAAACATCAGCCACATTGCCAGATTGTACCTGACCTAAGATTTGAAAGCCTAAACCTCGGCGATTATTTGATTCTGTTTCGGCAACCAGCGCCCCGACGAGGGCGGCAGCCGTACCGAGTTTTAAGCCTGTGAAGAAAAACGGCACAGCCGCAGGAAAACGAACTTTCCAGAAAACCTCTAACGGATGGGCTGCGTAAGATTTCATGAGGTCTAGGATGAGTGGGTCAATCGCCCTTAAGCCTTTTACGGTACTTACCACTACAGGGAAAAAGCAAATATAGGCACCAATGATAGCGGTTGGTAAAAGACTGGTCTGGATGGTAATGCCAAAATTGCCTAAAACCAGGAGCATAACGGGGACGAGGGCAATGATGGGAATGGTTTGCGAAGCAATAGTCCAGGGTAAGAGCGCACGCTCGAGCGGTCTAAAGAGTACAAAAAGGACTGCTAAGATAATGCCAACAGCGCCGCCTAAAGCTAAGGACGCCAAAGTTCCCAAACTTGTGTACAGAGTGGAGCGAATAATATTTCGTTCGTCCGTTAAGGGGAATTTGCTAAAAAACGGTAAAATGCGCTTGGCAATCCAATGAGGATAAGGAACAGGGTGCTGCGGCAAAGCATAAAAGCAAGCCATTAAGGTTTCACCACAACTGGGCTGAGTATATACCGTATAACGGTCGGTCCAAACTCTCGAGCCTGCTTCTGGCGCTTTGGTGAGTAAGATTTCGCCGTTACTTAAATCACTTAAATAATAATCAGGGTATTGGCGGAGCTGGGCGTTTCTCGCAGGCGGGCTGCTAAAGTCAATTTGATTACCCAGTCGGCTATAATCTAATGCTTCATTAAGCAATTGATTGTCCACCACGATAAGGCCACGATCACTTGGAAAAGTAAAGCTTTTTCGCTCCCCATCCACACGCTCTTCGGGCCGCTCGGCCTGATATATCAGGGCTTGATTATCAATATATAGGGTTCGCTCAGTATCATTTTCAACTATTCGCTTAGCAAAGCTAAACGTGCGATTTTGACCATCCACGTTTCCCGTTAAGGTTTCACCGTTTTTGTCCAATTGCAGCGTCTCTTTGTCCCATTTGCGTAAATCATTCATATCTCGCCTTGCCAGGGGCAAACCAAAGAGCAGGGCCAAGGGATATCCAAGGGCAATAACAAGGATTAACACAATAGCTATAGGAAGATAACGGTTCATCGTAAAATGTCTTACCTGAGATTCCTTATGGGCATCTTAATGAACATCTCGTAAGGCTTCGCGCACTTCTGTCGCCAAGTCAAAGAAGGCTTTTGATTCCCTAGTATCCGTGTTTCTAGGATGAGGCAAAGTGACGGGAATAATTTTTTCAATTTTCCCTGGTCTTGGGGTCATAACAACAATGCGAGTTGAAAGGAAAACGGCTTCGGGGATGGAATGGGTAACAAAAACAACCGTTTTTTTGGTTTCTTCCCAAATGCGTAAAAGCTCGAGATTCATGGCTTCGCGAGTTATCTCATCAAGTGCCCCGAAGGGTTCATCCATGAGTAAAAGCTTAGGGTCAAAGGCGAGCGCCCTTGCAATGCTCACGCGTTGCTGCATACCCCCTGAAAGTTGCCAGGGATATTGTTTATGAAATTGCTTTAGCCCCACCATATCAAGCAGTTGACTTGCCCTCTGCTGACGTTTCTCTTTAGGAAAGCCCATGATTTCAAGGGGCAAAATGACATTTTTTAACACGCTACGCCATTCAAGTAACGCAGGCGCTTGAAAGACATATCCATATTCACGCTCGAGCCGAGCCTGCCTAGGGTTCTTACCCGCTATGCTAATTGCTCCTGAACTGGGTTGAACAAGGTCCGCAATAATCCTCAGCAAGGTTGTTTTTCCGCAACCTGAAGGGCCAATCAGACTTATAAACTCACCTTCTGCAACGCTTAAATTTGCATCTTTAAGTGCCACGGTTTCAGTACCCCGACCTCGGTAAATCATGTTTAAATCCTGAATGCTTATGACCGGGTTGGGGGTTTGATTAGCAGAAGCTGGTTGGGTTTTTAACAAGGCGAAAAGACTCCCAAAGAAAGTTGTGACATCATAACCCGAAGTCAGGGTTCACAATAAGCCCTTGCGTTATAGAGTTAAAACGCGTTAAACAGGTCTTGTTTTTCGTTTGATGAGTTGACCACGACCCTTATCGCCCTGAAACTTAGTATTTTTGACGGCCAGTTTTCCTCTGACACTTACATCAGTAACCTGACCATCAACTTCCCAGCCTTCAAAGGCGCTGTAATCATTATTCATGTGATGGGTTTTGGCAGAAATAGTTCCGCGGTACTTAGGGTCAAAGACAACCAGATCAGCATCTTTACCTACGGAAATCGAGCCCTTTTGCTCGAGCCCAAAAAGGTTCGCGACTTTACTTGAAGCCGCTTCAACAAAACGATGAATGCTCAAATTACCTCTGGAAACGCCGTAAGTATAAAGTAGCTTAATACGTTCTTCTAAGGCGGGCATACCATTGGGAATTTTGGTGAAGTCACCCCTGCCCATATCCTTTTGCTCAAGGTCAAAGGGGCAGTGATCTGTTGCAACGGTATCTATAAACCCCTGAGCAAGGGCGTCCCAGAGGGGTTTTTGATTGCGTTTGTCGCGTAGTGGGGGAGACATGACATATTTTGCCCCCTCATGATTTGGCTTCTCGGCGTAGCTTTTATCAAGTACAAAATGTGGGATGACAGATTCAATAGCCAGGTCAACGCCCCTTGCTTTAGCCTCCAGCGCAACTTTAAGAGCGCTTTCACAACTCAAATGCACAATATAGCCTTTAGCACCCGTCATTTCTAGAAAGGTGGCAAAATGGTGGGTGCCATCTGCCTCAACACGCTCAGGACGACTGGGTTCATGCCACTCTGGCCCTGTTTTTCCTTGCGCCAATAACGTTTGTTGTAACTGAGCTACCAATTCATCATTTTCGCAATGTGCCGTAACAATAACGCCGAGTTCTTTAGCGAGCATGAGGGTTTTATAGAGTTCTTCGTCGTTTACACCAAAAAAGTTTTTATAGGCAAGAAAGACTTTAAACGATGCCATGCCTTCACTTACGATTTTTCTAAGCTGCGCCTCAGTTTTATCATCAAATTTTGAAATGCCAATATGAAAACTATAATCGCAGTAACTATTACCTCGAGCCTTTTCATTCCATAATGTATACCCCTCCATCAGGTCTTCGTTACGTGAGGGGGCAAGCATCTCTATAAAAGTCGTCGTTCCACCCATAAGGGCAGCCTTACTGCCAGTTTCATGGGTATCTTTAGCAAAGGTAGACATGAAAGGCAGGTAAATATGAACATGAGGATCTATAAACCCCGGAAAAACATATTTACCTCTTGCATCAATTACTTCGGTACCTTCAGGTACGCTCAAGTTTTGACCTATTTCAGTAATAGTTTCGCCTTTACAATAAATATCTGCTTGACAGCGACTATCTGCCGTTATGATTTCGCCA
>JAHEBB010000617.1 GCA_024642575.1 Trueperaceae bacterium
GCTTAAGCGTTTCTTTTCTAATTGTCTTTTTTGAAAGTGATGAACCTGGGTAAAGAGTAAGAATTTTCGTTTGCTTTCTATCCCTTGATAAAAAGCTTTACTTACTTCCAGATCATCAAAGCTTAAGGTCGTTGGGATTAACACAAAGGCTGAGGCTTTGAGTGCCTTTTTAAGACCAGGGTCTGCCATATCGGGCGGTCCATCTATAAGAACATGGCCTTTAACGCCTTTGGGAGATTTTGGAGGGTATAGGCGGGTATACCGAGATACTTTGCCCTTCTATAAGACGCTGCTGCGCCAGCGAGTCGTTCACTACTTGGGGCGTCTAGGTCAACCACGTTTACGGTAATACCAGAGAGGTGCATAAGGTGAGCCATGGTTAGGACGGTAGTGGTCTTCCCTACCCCACCTTTATGATTTGCGATGGTGACGATCATGGTGGATTATATAGTTATATAGTTAGGTATAAATTAAAGCCAATTACAAAAATGAAACAAGTTTCATTTGAAGGTAGTTTCATTTGAAGTTATGAAACTACAAACTTACATTGGTCTATGGGGGTTTAGTAGTCCAAGTTCTTAGAAAGAGGAAGACCATAATGGCATTAGGCTAGCCCTATTCAGTATTAATCATACCAATTCTCAACTCTTAGACCCGCTACACGCTCAAACTCTCTGGCATTTCGACTGACCAGGATTCCGCCATAACTCAAAGCTGTACCTGCTATAAGGGTGTCAAGAGGACCTATACCTAAACCTTGAGCTTCTAAGTCAACCCTTAACTTAGCAGAGGCAAGTGCTTCCTTTTCGGTAAAGGATAAAACCGTTATCGCACTAACTAAGCTGTTTAATTGGCTTTGTCGTTTTTTGGTCTGATTTGATTTAAGGATGCCAACTTCAAGTTCATATAAAACGATACTCGGCAAGGCAATATCTGAGGGTGCTTTATTTAGCAAGTTTTCAGCAACCTTGCCTGCACCTTTAAAATAATGAATAACAGTATTGGTATCTAAGACAAACATTATAACGTTTCACGACTTAGATCTTTTGACTCATTTCTTAATTCATCCACCTCTGGAAAATCTTGAGGCCAAGACCCAACCAGGGCTCTAACATGTTCTGTCCAGCTACTATTTAGTTTTTCTTTTAACACGGTAGCTATCCATTTACTTTGAGAAAGCCCTTGACTGTCTGCTGCTTGTTTAATTTGATCAACTAGGTCTGGTTCTAAGTAAATCGTAATTTGACTCATAGCAATAGATTATCACACTTATAATTGTAATTATAAGTGTGATCTGCTCAAATCAAACATTAGGGTAACCAGAAAAATATTGACTTAATCAAAGTAGCTTTGAAACCGAACGCTTTAAAGGGTGAACTAAACCAGGTGCAAACGTTTGCGAATGACTAAGGTAATGAAACTATTATCAATTGAAATTTATTTCAAAGTTTCATTGTTTCAAATTATAGATTTGATAGCTCTGCACTTAGGGTACTGAGAACAGCCCCAAAACTGATCCCCTTGTCTTGCGCCTTTCGTTGCTGTTCGTATCACCATAGCGCTGCCGCATTTTGGACAAAGCTGCTCAGAACTAGGATCTGACCTGGAGCGCAACTGGTTTACATGTTCTCTTTGGGCTTTAAAACTAGGCTCGAGCCTCTAAAAGAAGCCTAACAAACAGCTCTAAACATCTCGTTAATGAGGCCATTCGGGGCAAAAAACATTCTTAACCGCAGATGAAAAAAGCCCTTGCAAAATATAGTCAATACGGCTATATTAAAACCTGATAGACTGCTGCGTTATGGCAAATGAAAAACCACTTATCTGGGTCAATTCATCCTACGATGATTTGAAAGACCTTCCCAAAACGCCACGGCGTGAGATTGGCTTTGCGCTTTCAGATGTTCAGTCAGGTGAGTATCCTGACACTGCCAAACCGCTGACGGGTAAAGACCTTAAAGGCGTGTATGAGATTCGTACCGATGATGAGGGTAATACCTACCGCGCTGTCTATGTGGTGAATCTGGGTGAGCATATTTATGTGCTGCATGTCTTTCAGAAGAAATCCAAGAAAGGCATTGCGACCCCAAAAAAGGATATGGACTTAATTCGTAGCCGCCTCAAACGCGCACAAGAACTTGCAAAGGAGCTGGAACATGGAACGTAAACAAGATTATGTCATTGGCAGTCACAATATCTTTGCTGACCTTGACCTGCCTAACCCTGAAGAGCTGCAAACCAAAACCAAACTCACCCTGCTGATTAAAAAAATTATCAAACAGCGTGACTGGACACAACAACAGGCAGCGGATGCATTAGGCATCAAACAGCCTGATGTCTCAGCCCTGACTCGTGGCAAAAAACTTGAGCACTATTCCATCGAACGCCTGATGCAGTTTCTTCGCAAGCTTGAGCAGGATGTCACTATGACCATTACTGTGAAGAGCAATGAACTTGCGCCTGAAGGCGTGGTGATTGCTGAAAGTCAGCTTGCCAAGGATATACACGTTGCAAAGTAAAGATTTTGACGGTTTTACCGTGAATATCTTCCTTGATGAAGATAACGAATGGCTGGCGCATTTTGTCGAATTGCCTCATATCTCTGCCTTTGCCGCTACTCCTGACGAAGCGGTGAAAGAACTCAAACTTGCATGGAAACTGACCAAAGAAGCCCAGATTTCTGGTTAGTGAGTGAGACAGTCTCACTCAGAAAGCAACCCAGACGGAATAAAACCCCAAAATGAACAAGTCCCTAGAGGGGGTGAGTAGGGAGGGGCTTGTTTTGAGGAAGGTGATTACTCGATAGAGGCTTCCTGCATGGACATGCCCCTGAGGTTCGAGTAATCCCCTCTAGTGTAAAATAAAGCCTCTTAGCAATGCTACTGCCCTTAAAAGCAAAGGGACTCCGCTCAGTGCCCATGAAACCAAGCCCTTGGTTTGTGTTTAAAATGATCTATGCCTCAAAGTATGACCCGAAAACTGGTCAGACAAACCTTAAAGACCAAGCTACAAGGCCTTATGGCAAGGGGTATGGATGTTGA
>JAHEBB010000152.1 GCA_024642575.1 Trueperaceae bacterium
GGGCAGTTTCAGCAGGAAGGGGTTCGCTGCTGGCCGCGCCTGCTAGTTGAATCTCTGGGAAGGGGTTAGTACTTGCTGTAAGGAGTTCACTTGGCTTGTCCAAAAGGTAGGTATTTACCAGAGCATTGGCATAATCACGAATGATTTCAAAGCCTCGGTAAGGCGAGATTTTACCAACGCTATGCCCAAAATAAGAAGCTATAGGGCTTAACAGAGCCGTATCATCAAAATTATGGTGACCACTATCTAAAAGCGTTAAGGTTTCGAGAGCTGAGCTGTCGTTGGCGCTTAAGGTCGCGTAGCGTTCAGTATTGCTATCACTAAAATAGTGAAGCTTGGGGTCAGAGAAAAGGGTGACGACAGGTTTGTTTAAGCCCTTTGTCAAAATGCTTTCCTCTACAGGTTGAATCCAGGGGTCAAGGAGTAAAGCTGCTGTACACTGTTCGTGCTGAGCACAAAAATCTAAACTGCTGGCACCGCCCGTTGAGTGACCGATGAGGGCAACTTTTGACAGCTCGAGCTCTTCGGTTAAACCACCCACTGGCAGTGCTGGATTAGCGCTTAAATAGTTAATCATATAAGCAATGTCATCGGACCACTGCTGCGCTAAGCGCTTGGCAGCGGCGTCATAGCCTGGGTCAGTGCTAGCAGGCAAGACATTAGCGCTATATTCGACGCTCGAGCCGTCCGTAAAAACCGTTTTAATTGCTCCATAAGGATGCTCTATAGCTATAACCACACTTCCGTGACTGGCAAGATCTTCTACCAAGAAACTGTCCTGAGTACGAAAACCTTGTAGGCCATGCTCAAAAAAGACAACGGGCAATTTTGTGCTGCTTTCGATGACAGGTGCGCTCTGGTAAGCATGGGTCCTAATATATTTGAGATGCCCTAACATCCAGCCAGGAAGTCCGCCAGAATGGGCAATGGCGGGTAACATAGCGTCGCTATTTTCAATCCAGGGTGCGCGCTTGGTTTTACTGCCCGCAGGGTACCAGATGCTAACGACTAGCTTGCGGTCTGTTTCTTCCTGGCTATAAATCTCAACGCGATTTTTATCTTTTGCCTCAAAAGAAAAGGTACCGACCAGATACTCACCTGTGGGTTTGGGTAATTTGGGTATCGGCATTAAAAAAAGCAAAACGGTACAAAGAGCTAGACCTGCAATACCTAAAAAGGCCCTTTGAAATGAGCGTCCACCTTGTAAGTCAGATAATTTGGTGGGCAAACGGGTTAGGTCAACGGTCATAGCGGCAAACACAGCCAAATATAAAGGCGTCAGTTGCCAGCGCCAACCTTCGATATAAAGTTGAGCGAGAAGGACAGCACTTGCTACAAAGGTAACCAAGGTTCTTAAATGTTTGGTTTTACGGTAAGTCGTAAAGGTAAAGCAAGTCCGTATGAGTAAAACCGCTATGAGCAGAATTTCTAAAGGTCGCATTAGGCTAATAAGTTACCAGACTTAAGGGCTCAAAGGCGTTGCTCACGTAGTCAAGTCTAGATAGTTTTATTTGTGATTTGCTCTAACGACGACATAAATGGCTAGAGCGAGCCCCAAACCTAAAAATAAAGTTGCAGAGCCAATGGCACCTGAAGGTCCACCCACACTATCGGCTGCCAGGCCACTTAAACTTGGCCCGATGGCTTGACCAGCAGCAAAGGCTGCGGTTGATAATCCCATAGCTCTTGCCCAGCCACTTGGGGGTAAAAGCTGTCTAAAAATGTCGGTAATAGCGGTAATTACGCCCAAAAAACTAAGTCCAAACAAAAAGGCTGAGAGCCAGGGCAAATGTATGACGAACCAGTAAACGCTCGAGCTTGTTAAGCAAAAGAGCACAACAATCACGCCTTTTTCACCCCCGATGCGTTTGACCAGCGGTCCCCAAACCAGGCCCGTCAGCGCTGCTCCAAACCCTAGAATGACCCAAAATGCCAGGACTGAGGTGCTTAGAGCCGTTGTTACAAAGGTCATATAGCCGATATAACCTGCACCATAAAACCCATAAGCAATTAAAATCAGTGTGATGCTTTTTAGATTGCCATCTGCTGCCCCTAGCCTGGGACTAGGCTCATTCAAGTCACCATAAATAATGTAGGCAATGAGGGTTAAGAGAACGGCTAAACCAGCTAACAGTAGCCAGCCCATTTGCCAGGTTTTCATAAAAGGCAGGATGATAGGGGAGAGCAAAATGCCAATGCCCACGCCCCCAAAATAAAGCCCAGAGGCAATACTTTTTCCGCCGCTTGCCAGAAGTAGTGCAGCGCCACCTACAAATACAAAGGCTCCCAAAATGCCTTGACCAAAGCGTAGCAGCATAAGTAAGGGAAAGCTATTACTTAGTGCCAAAAGGGCAAGGCTAAGCGCCTGAAGCCATAGGGAAGCAAATAAGCCTTTGCGGTAGCCTGACCAATATAAGACTCGGTGACTAATAAGCGCACCTAACAAGTAACCTGCGGTGTTCGCACTTCCAAGTAGTCCAGCCTGAACATAACTAAAGCCCAAAGCAGCTTGCATTTCAGGTAGGACAAGTGCATAGGCAAATCTTCCAACACCTAAAGCTGCTGCTGGTGCAAATCCAAGTAAAAGCCCAAGGCGCATAGCCAGAATTTTACGCTTACGCCAAAGTTGTGGTCAGCTTTTAATCGACATAAGAGGCTAAATAGGCTAGCTTAAGGGTTGACTGACTGACTAATTTTATTGCCTGCACGGTCTTCTACTATCACCGTGGCACTACTACTGGCAGTTACATCAACATTAAAGCTTTGCTCGGGAGAGGCTATGAAAGGCACACTGTTACCTTCTACAATAATGGTTTTAACTGCGTCATTATCTCTTGCTACCCCTGAAACCCTCAAGCGACTATCACTAATCCGCACGGCCGTTGCCTCGAGCGTGGGTGCTTGCGTATCTACCTTGAGTTTATAAGGCAAAACGGTGATATTACCTGAACTGTCTTCTGCCGTAACACTGGCGGCAAATTCACCGCTTTGCGGTTGAATACGAAAAAAGAACTGAACCAGTTTTTTACCTTTTTGACTTTGATAGTTTGGATCACTTAAAAGGTCTACATTATCGACTTTTATCGATAATATGCCATTATCGTCCATAGCATAACCACTCACAACAGGACTTTCCAAACCCTGAGTTGCGCCATTGGGTGGGTCATAAATGGTGATAATCGGGGCTAGGGAATCACGGCGTGATAAACAACTGCTAAGGAGAAAAAGACTTAAAAGCCAAATATAGGGGCGTATATAACGCATGAAAGCACTTTACCCCAGTACACAGCTTTCTATCTAGGCGCTAAGATGCAAAAACATAGTATAATGAAACTCTAGTTTGAATGAGGTTTTTTGGGAGTAAAGCTTACTTCTAATAGTTTTATTTATCGTTTTGTTGCAAAAATTGTAGCAAATCCTACATTAGTATTAGAACATTTTCCCTAAATACGGAAAAATGAAGAAACAAGTAAAAATAAAGTTAAACAATGGGTTTACTTTTATATAGCATCTGATAAAATGCGTTAGCCTTTGGAGTGTATGTAAGCACTCAGTAATCCTTTAAAAATGTAATTAGAGGGTTACTGCTAGTTCAAAGTTCATTTTAGGAGGACTATGAAAAAGCTAGTCGTTTTACTTGCTGCTCTAGGTGTTTGTTTCGCTTTTGCCGGTGACCCGAATACCTATGTTGAACAGTCATTTGGGGATGTTGATACCCTTGACCCGGTTCAAGCCTATGACAGTGCCTCAGGTCAGGTCATAGAAAATGTTTATGAAGGTCTTTATGGCTATAAAGGTGATAGCGTCACTGAGTATGAGCCTCGCCTAGCAACCTCATATGAGGAATCAGCTGATGGCTTAACTTATACCTTTAAACTTCGTGAAGGTGTTAAATTTCATAGTGGTAATGCCTTTAGCTGTAAAGATGTTGAATACTCTATTCAGCGTGCTCTAGTAACTAATCCACCAGACTCAGGTGCCTGGATTTTGATGGAACCCCTCACTGGTTTGTTTAGTGATGCCAATACTGAACTAGGTGAAGGCGCTACTGATGCACAATATGATGAAGTATGGGCAACCATTGATAATAGTACCGTTTGCCTAGATGCCAATACAGTTCAGTTTAACTTGGTTGCTGCTGACCCAGCCTTTTTCTCGAAAATGCTTTTTTATGCAGCTAATATAGTCGATAGCGAATGGGCAAAAGCCAATGGTATGTGGGACGGCAGCGCAGCTACTTGGCGCGACTTTATTGGCGTAGATTTGCGTGACTATCACTTACAAAATAATATGAGTGGTACAGGTGCCTATAAACTGGTTGCTTGGGAGCCGGGTATTCGCGTGGTTGCTGAAAAAAATGCGAACTATTGGGGTGGTGCACCTAGCATTGCTAATGTAGTTCTACAACAAGTTGAAGACGAGGCTTCTCGTATTCAAGCTTTAAAAGCTGGTGATGCTGATACCGTGGCTCTAGGTGCTCGCTCGAGCCTCCCTCAAGTAGAAGGTCAACCTGGAATCGTTGTTATGGACGCTGCTAAAGATCCTAGCCTTGGTTGGTCATCCGTAGCTGTCAATGCAGTTTTTATGTCACAAGAAATTAACTCTAGCGATAACACCAATATTGGTTCAGCTGACCTAGGTTTAGGTATTCCTGCTGACTTTTTCACTGATATCCATGTGCGCAAATGCTTTAACTACGCCTTTGATACAGATACCTACATAAATGATGTTTTAGATGGTGCTGGTCAAGTTATTACGATGGCACTGCCAACTTCTTATTTAGGTTATGACGCTAATGTGCCTGTTTACGAGTTTGATCTCGAAAAAGCTGAAGAAGAGTGCAAGCAAGCTTGGGGCGGTCGTTTGTGGGATGAAGGTATGTACTTAACTTTCTCTTACAATACAGGTAACTCGAGCCGTCAAGCCGTTGCCGAAATTCTTAAGTCTAACCTTGAATACCTCAACCCCAAATTTAAAATTGATGTTCGTGGTATCCAGTGGTCACAGTTCTTAGATGAGCGCCGCAATAACCGTTTACCTGCATCTATTATCGGTTGGATTCCAGATTATGCTGATCCAGATAACTATATCCACACCTTCTATGCAACAACTGGTTACTATAGTGCTCAAACTGGTTTTAGCGACCCTGAAATTGATGCCATAGATGAGCAAGCTCGCACTGAGTCTGATCCAGCAAAGCGTGCTGAACTTTACAGCCAGCTAGGTAACTTAGCCTACGAAAAGGCACCTTATATTCTTCTTCCTCAAGGTGTACCTTTCATTGTTATGCGTGAAGAAGTGAGTGGCTACTACCGCAACCCAATGCTAAGCGGTGGCTGGCTCTGGAAAGACCTTTCTAAGAATTAATTGGTTTTTAAAGGTAGGATAGTATTACTATCCTACCTTTAGTCATTACGGAGACCTGACTTGTTTGTTTTTATTGTTAGACGTTTGCTGTTCTTACCTGTTGTATTTTTCGGCGTTACTTTATTTATTATTTTACTCATGCAATTTTTAAGCCCTACGCAAAGGGCTGCCACTTATGTACGTAGCGAAGCTCAATTGCGCAATATTGATGCCATTATTGAGCAATATGGCTTAAATAAAGGTCCTCATGTTCAGTACTGGAATTGGTTAAAGCAAGTTGGGCAAGGGAATTGGGGTTTTTCCAAAGCAACAGGGGAACCTGTCTGGGCTTCGTTTAAACGCCGCTTTCCTGCAACGCTCGAGCTAGCAATATTATCATTTATTCCGACGATGCTTTTGGGTGTCTGGCTAGGTTCAGCCTCAGCACTTAACCGAGACGGGTTCATTGACCAAGTTTCTCGAATAACTTCAATCTTTTTTTGGTCTTTGCCTGTGTTTGTTTTAGCCATTTGGTTGCTCGTTATTTTTTATGGGGGTTTAGGCTGGTTTGGTCTTGGGCAAGTTACAACAGCACATAGTTTAGAGATTATCAAACCTGAATTTCAGCGATATACAGGTTTCATGACAATAGATAGCTTGCTCAATATTCGTTTTGATATTTTTCTAGATGTTATTAATCATATGGTTTTACCTATTGTTACCCTTGTAGCTATTCAAAGTGCTCAAATTGTTAGGATTATGCGCTCGTCTTTATTAGATACCCTGACGCAAGATTTCGTACGGACAGCTCGAGCTAAAGGTCTTGCGGAAAGTATTGTTAACCGTAAACATGCGCTCCGCAATGCCATTATACCTATTATTACTCTAGGGGGCTTTACCATAGTTGGCTTACTAAATGGGGTTGTAATTACTGAGACTGTATTTGCTTACCCTGGTATGGGGAAATGGCTGGCAGATGCCGCCGTTCAACTTGACACAGCTTCTGTCATGGCAGGCGCTGTATTTACAGGTATACTTGTAGTGTTAGCGAACATGCTCGCGGATGTTCTTTATGCGGTTATTGACCCAAGAATTAGGTACAACTGATGGATATAAGTAGTCAGAGTGTTTCTGCTCAACTTGCCAATCCTAAAGTCAAAAAGACCTGGTGGCAGTCAAAAGCTATGCGGCGATTTCGGCGCAATCCCCTAGGTATTGTTGGTTTTGTTATCCTTGTTGGGTTTATATTTATTTCCCTATTTGCCGGACCTTTAACATCAAATCAATTGGTAAATTATCGTAATAACTGTGTGCGTGATTTGGGTCTCAGTCGCTCAACGGTAACGGACGTACAAAACCCGCTTAAAATGGCATTTTGGCGCATTATTTTTGCACCGCCAAATTCCTGCTTTAATATGCCTCGAGATGGCTTTTCCGAAGTTCCCAAACCTCCTTCAGAACTTTCCATTTTAGGTACAACAAGCGGTGGTTATGATATCTATTATGGCCTTATTTGGGGAGCCAGGACTGCCTTTTATGGTGGTATCATTGTGACCGGATTTGGTTTATTAGTGGGAATTATTATTGGTAGCATTTCAGGTTACTTTGGCGGCTGGATAGATACCTTGATTATGCGCATTATTGACGTCATTTTTGCCATTCCAGGATTAGTGTTATCGATGGTTATTGTGACCATTCTTGGTCAAAGTTTGCGTAATGTTATTATTGCCCTCTCCATTTTTGCTTGGGCAGGTTATGCCAGATTTTTACGTGGTGAAATATTGCGAGTTCGAGAACTTGACTTTGTTGATGGTGCTAAAGCTTTAGGTGCAAGAAGTCCACGTCTAATTTTTAGACATGTTTTGCCTAACTCTATTGGTTCACTCATTATTCTGGCTAGTCTAGACATCGGTACTATTGTGCTCAGTGTAGCGGCTCTGAGTTTTCTGGGTCTAGGCGCACCAGCAGGTTATGCCGATTGGGGGCAAATGGTTAATTTTGCTAGAGGTTGGATGTTAGGTCTACCTGGACAACCTTTTGCCTACTGGTATGTTATTTTCTGGCCAAGTTTTATTATTGTCTTGTTTGTTTTAGGTTGGAATCTCTTAGGTGACGCTGTTCGTGATGTCTTAGATGTAAGAAGCTAAAGTTAAAGTTTTAAGCATAAACTCCTAGGCTCGAGCCTAGGAGTTTATTTCTATTTAAGAGAAATCATATTAGCATTGGCTTGAGTCAATTCAAAATTTTCAGCTAAGCTATTGTTAAGTGCTGAAAGAAAAGCTGTAATATCCAAGTAGTCTTGATCACTTAACATGCCAGGCTCATAGCGAGGCATAGCCGAGCGAATATAGACATAAAGCACAGCAGCATTATTAAAATGAGCCAGAGCCTCTTCACCCCGAAGTTTTGGGGGTACACCAAGATTAAAGGAGTTACGCTCAGATAGCTTTACATCTTTTTTAGTAGAGGCATTAAACTTCCTATGGCACTTTTCGCAGTTTTGATGCTCTGGTAAAAAAGAAAGCCTGCCCTCTTCAATACCAAGTCCTGAGTCACCATGGCAATCGGAGCAAACGAGATCATAAACTTTTGCTCCCCTTTTAACTTGCTCTGTTGATACTTTTATAAAGTCAAAGGGGTCAAGGGGTTTGCTTAACTGGGTCTGCGCAAAGACAATCAAGCCTAAGCTAAGCCCAAAACAATAAAGGAAAACAGTCAAACGAAACAAAGCGTTTAAATAGACTGTTTATAGCGTCTATTCGGTTTTGTCCGTCGAGGGTTTGGGTTCGCTCGAGCCTTCAGCCTGGATATTCTCGGAGCTTTCTATAACTTCTGAAGCACTCGCCTCTTGAGGAGCACTTACCTCTTTAACGGTTGGTTTAGGTTCAACCGTTATGACCTCTGGACTACTGGCAAGCACAGTTTCTTTCTTATTTCGCCCTGTAAAAAAGCGAACAATGAAGAAAATAATGCCAGCAACAATGGCAACAGGTAAGATATAACGTAGCAAAACCCAGATAATGCCAGCAACAAATTTAAAGACTATGCCAATAAGACCCAAAAGCCAGCCCATAACCCAAAGAAGCCCAGTGCCTACGACAAGAGCGATAAGTCCAAAAATAATTAGTTCAATTACTTCTTGCAAAGAACGCTTCATAGTATTGATTATAACAGGGAGTCTTGGCTAAAGAGGTCACTACGCCTCACCTAAATTTCGTCTTAAAGGCTCACAAGCTGCTAAAACTATAAAGCTAAACTACTAGGGGAGCAGATTTGTTTCTATAATAATTTAGTGACTGCCTCTAGGAGTAAAGCGCATAGTGAAGCTCGAGCTTAAACTTGAAAAAATGATTCATGGTGCCAGAACCCTGGCAAGGTTAGAAGATGGACGCATTGCCCTAATTCGTGGGGGTTTGCCAGGAGAACGTGTTGAAGCTGAGCTGAGCGAGTCAAAAGGCGTTTTACAAGGCTCGGTAAGTCGCATACTTGAGTCGTCAATCCAGCGGCAAAAACCAAGCCTTCACCCGGGACTTGATTACAGCTTTGCCCCTTACGATTATCAGCTCGAGCTTAAGCAAGCGGTTATAAAGGATGCCTTGGAGCGTGCCTTAAAACGGGAAATGGAGATTCCAGCCGTCAGAGCAGCCCCTTTAATTTGGCACTACCGAACAGCAATTCAACCCGTAGTTACCAAGCAAGGGCTGGGCTACCGTTTACCCGAAAGCCATGAAGTCATAACGCTCGAAGAAGACCCTGTTGCAAGTGCTACGCTTAATACCGCTTGGCAAACCTTTTTGGGTTTTGGTATGTCTAAGGGCTTACGTGAAGTTGTTTTTCGGGCTAATGATCAAGGCGAGGTTTTGGTTTCTCTAATTGCTTCGGCGTCAGCAAGAAATTATCTTGATTTTGCGCATAAAATTCTTGGCGATACTATTAAAGGGGTAAGTTACGCCCAGTATGATGCTAGGGGTAGATTTCGTCGAGGTAGCGAGAAACTAACGGGTCTGCGTACTCTCAGGCAAAGCTACGGAAAATTTGACATTACGGTGAGTGCTACGAATTTTTCTCAACCTAATCCTTCGGCTGCGGTGAGCCTGTTCGAAACCCTTAGAGATTTGGCACCTTCAGGCAAAAAAGCACTGGACTTATATGCAGGGAGTGGCATTATTGCTATGCACTTAACAGATAAATATGAAGAAGTCACTGCGCTCGAGATAGACAGCTCTGCTGTTAGTCGAGGCGAAGAAGATGCCAAACGTCTGGGCTTAGCTAATCTAGGCTTTATCAAAGCTGACGCACGAATGCTCGAGCTTCGTGACTATGATCTAATTACCGTTGACCCACCCCGCTCAGGCTTAAACAAAGACGTGAGACAGCTTATAACAGCGTCAGATTCAGCTATGCTCATTTATGTTTCTTGCGATTTGCCGACCTGGGCTCGTGATGTTGCTGATTTCGAAAGCCTCGGCTGGACTTTGCAGCAGTTTGAACCCTTTGATTTTTATCCGCATACGCATCATATAGAACTGCTCTCGGTGCTGACACGATGAATGTTTACTTTGCTATCAAGCATCACTCGAGCCTTAAAAATCGAAAACACAGTGAACTTATTTTAAAAACGCTCGAAACGATTGGCATTTCAACTTCGTTTGTGCAGCGAGATATCGAAGACTGGTCAACAGTTCGTCTAACCCCTGTAGAGCTGATGAAAGCCAGTTTTTCTCTTATTGATAAAAGCGATAAAATGCTTATTGACCTATCAGAAAAAGGCGTCGGACTTGGCATAGAAGCTGGCTATGCCTATGCCAAGCAGATCCCCGTTATGGTCATTGCTAAAGAATACTCTGATATTTCAACCACGCTAAAAGGTATTTGTACAGGACCGCATTTTTATGCCGATGAACGTGACATGATTAACCTGATTAAAAAACTTTTTAGTCAACCTAACTAGTCTCAGAACGCTTTAATGGTCTGACTATCGATCATTAAAGCGATGCTACCAGCTATAGGTTTCTATAGCTGGTAAATTAAGCTGATATGCTTTAAAGGTGTTAGCTAAACGTATTATTCCTTGTTTAGATGTTCATAATGGGCGCACGACTCGTGGCCAACAGTTTGGTAAAGCAGAAAAAGGCGAGCTGA
This sequence comes from Trueperaceae bacterium, assembly GCA_024642575.1. Lineage (GTDB taxonomy): Bacteria > Deinococcota > Deinococci > Deinococcales > Trueperaceae > JAHEBB01. The sequence goes on from JAHEBB010000152.1 coordinate 10,489, forward strand.
GTGATGTGGGTGACCCCATAGAACTGGCGATTCGCTACAACGATCAAGGTGCTGATGAAATGGTGTTTTATGACATCACGGCAACCTCTGAAGGACGAAAAAGTATGGTTTCACTGATTACCCAAGTGGCAGAACAATGTTTTATGCCACTCACGGTAGGGGGCGGTGTAAATACGCTCGAGGATTTTAGAACCCTCTTTTTAGCAGGCGCTGATAAGGTGTCAATAAATTCGGGTGCGGTCAAAAACCCTCAGATTGTAAGAGAAGCTAGTAATCACTATGGTTCTCAGGCCATTGTTTTTTCTATTGATGCCAAACACCGTCAAGGTGCAAATGGCTGGGAAGTTTTTGTTGCTGGAGGTCGTAAAAATACCGGCCTGGATCTAATTGAATGGGCTGTTCGTGGTCAGGAACTGGGAGCTGGCGAAATCGTCCTAAATAGTATGGATGGTGATGGCATGAATACAGGTTACGACTTAGAGGCAACCAAAGCTGTGGCAAGGGCAGTCGATATACCTGTGATTGCTTCAGGTGGGGCAGGGGGTCCTAAGCATATGGCTGATGTTTTAACCTTAGGTGAAGCTGACGCTGCGCTGGCTGCGGGTATTTTTCACCGATCTGAATACACCGTTGGGCAAGTAAAAGGTTATTTAGCTAACGAAGGTATTCTTGTTAGAAAGATTTAAAACCGCGAAAACCTTAAGATAAGCTCAAAAATAAAGCTATTTTGGTAAACTTATCCACGTAAAATCTCTAAAACGATGGTTTCTAGAGACCATAACCCTTTAGATTGTTTTGATGATCAATAAGTGTAGTAAAAGCGCAAAAAGCTGCCATCATTTGGCAAAAGTGACAAAACTA
>JAHEBB010000153.1 GCA_024642575.1 Trueperaceae bacterium
CCGTTACCAAAAAGATAAAAGCGACCATTATTCGGGTTGTCCTGAACCAAGATTTTAACCGCGTCTTTGACCTGGCTATTTAAGAGTACATTTCCCATGGTTGCACCACCTCTGGCTAAGGCAAGTGCCTGTATAGATGCCACGGAGTCACCACTATGACGCATTTCACTAATGGTATTGGCAAATAAATAAGCTATGACCCCTGCAGCTATCACCATAAGTGATAGGGCGGCAATCATTGCTACACCCTTTGTTTTATTTCTTAGTTGCATGAGACAACATCCTTTATTCGGTGAGTCGTAAACCCTTTTGAACTACTTGTGCCATCATCAGCTTGAGGCAGATCGATTTGGCTTGAATAGCTTCTTTGAACCGTTTGCAATTTCAGGTTTTTATACTCGGCAGTAGTATTTAGCTTAATTAAGCTTGGTGTCGTGGCATTTGGTACATAACCAATCTTAAATTCAGCCATATCAAAGGCCAAAGCTAACCTGCCCTGGGCATCTTGCCGGTAGAGTGTTTTGGTCGCGGCATCATAGTCATAACCTACGGCCTGAACGGAAAATATGAGATAGTCGGTACTGCTTGGAATGGTATGGGAACAGTTTGGATGGTTCAGGCGAAAAACTGAGCTACCTAAATCACTTATGCTGCTAACAGGTAATATAAGACCATTCCCATTTTTGTCAATGAGTAGGGCTTGTGAAGAAAAATTAAGTTCAGTAATAGTGCTAGCGTCTGCAATAAAATCGAGGGAGGTGCCACTTCGACTCAAAACTTGATAGCTTGCGCCACCCCCCCCTTCTAAAATTAAAAAGGAAACGCTTGTTGCCGATTTTATAACAGGGTAGTCTACAAGACCGCCCAGCGCTGCAGAGCGTACTTCTTGATTTAGGGCATCATTAATGCTTCGTAATTTTGCCTGGGCTACAACCACTTGTTGTTGTGAGCGGTGATGACGGAGCGCCATGATAATGCCTTGTGAGGCAAGGCTTAAAACAATACCCAAAATAGCCATGGAAATAAGGAGTTCAACGAGTGAGTGAGCAGACTTTTGTCTCATCTTAGTTGATTCCTGGTAAAACGCGGCCCATCCCTGTAGCTGTTGAGGCAGGACCTAGGGTTTTGGCGTTGATACAGGTTTCGTCGCCTGCTCGTTGAAAGCAAATATCGATTTGATACTGAGTAGCAGAAGCGGTGAGTACAGTTATTTCCCCTTGATTACTGACGGTAACTTTATAAAGATTAGGATTACCCAGGTCTTTTTCTGTGCTTAGACCAAGAGCGCTCGAGCTTAAAGCGCCATAATTCCAGCTTATGGGCGTATTATCTTTGGCAAGTACTAAACTGTTACCCCCCACAACCTGACGAACAAAATAGTTCAGCATTAGGGAGGCCTGAATAAGTTCTCCCGTTTGGGCTGTGCGCTTGCTGTTATCAATCAGGGCAGGTGTCAAAACCGCAAACATAATGGCAATGACGCTAACTGCCATTATGACCTCAATAATGCTTATACCTTTACGCAATATGACGGGGTTTGCTGCTAGCTTGGATGATTTCATTTTTTTAGCTCCGCTTTCAATTCACCAATAAGCGAAATACTTAGCGTATATTTGACGCCCTGGGTTGTTAGCTCGAGGCTGCTGGGTAAGGCTGTCAGACTGCTAGGCTCGATACGACCCGCTGGAGTGATTTTCAGAAAAATCCCATTTGAAACGTTAAGAGAGGTGTGTTTAGGTAGCTCAAACTGCCTTAGCGGTTTCGTTGAGCCTGTTTCTTTTAAGCTAAGTGAGGCACCTTGAATACTTAGTTCAAGGGCTTTTCCCCTTGAAGAAGCAGCGGTTGTAGCAGTTGTAAGGCTTTGTTTCAAGATAGAGATGCTGGCAAGCTCATCTTGATTTTTCATGACTTTAGTACCTGAAATGACAGTTAATGAGGCAAATACGCCAATGAGAGCAACGACAATCAGCAACTCTAAAAGGCTGAACCCTGAGCGCTTCATACTTGACCTATATTTGTAACCTTTGTTAAGACCATATAATCAACCTGCCTAAGCTTTAGGCTCGAGCGCTGAGAAGCTCGAGTGGGCATTCACTGATTACGGTTATACTTCAGAGCCTCTTAATGTTTTCTTACAGCTATCCTGGTCAGCACGGCTAGAAACCCCCGTTTTCTTTGTAAAGACTGATATAGGCTTACTGATTAAAGAGCTCAGCAAGGTTTTAAAAGGATAGGTTTAACTGGCTAAAAATTAAGCTTGTTTATGTCTTAAAAGCTCAAAAACCAGATGATTCATTTCGTCTTTTAAGAGTTTTTCCCAGGCCGTTCTTACGGCATTTTTGGAACCGGGCAAAGCAAAAATAAGCGCACCATCAGCCAAACCACCAACGGCTCGAGACAACATGGCAGCACCTTTAACCTCTTCATAAGAAAGCATACGAAAAAGTTCGCCAAAGCCAGGCATAGGTTTTTTGATAAAACTCTCTACCACAGGAATCGTGACATCTCGCCCCGCAATGCCCGTACCCCCAGAGGTCAAAATAACTTGCGCTTCGCCTGCTAAGAAGCCCTTAAGCGCTTCACGAATTTGTTCGGCCTCATCTTTAACAATACTTCTGGCAACGAGCGCATGACCATCTGCCTTTAAAACCTCTGCCAAGTAGTCACCACTGCTATCATTTTCAAAAGTTCTGGTATCACTAATCGTTAGAATTGCTACTTTAACCGCATTGGGGCCAGCTGCCCTATGCTCATCTCGCCCACTGTTTTGCGCCATAGCTTAGTTTACTGTAAAAGTTTAAGGCAAATGAAGAATGTTCTTGCTATGGCAAATGCCAACCGTTTGTTTTAGGGATGCGTCAGGCTAAAAATAAAAAGTAGATACTGCTTTAATAACTTAGCCAACTCAAAGGGCCTTGAACAAAGATTTCTCCACCAACTTGAATGGGCAAAGCATAGAGTACTTGGCTGGCAATTTCATAAAAGAAAACAGAGCTATAAAGCGCGTTATAGTTGTTTTTAGCCAGAAAGGCGATAGTTTTACCATCAGGTGACCAAACTGGGTACAGTAGTGGTGCAGGGTCGCGGTACAAAACACCAAAATTTGAACCATCCAGATTTATTTGCCAGATTTCCTGATTATAAATAAAGGCAACTGTGCCTTGCGAACTTACGGTAAGAAAACCTGCAAATCCGTTTATTTGACCATTATCTATCCGCTCTAAGTTTTGTAAGCTGCTGTCACTTAAATACAAACCATAAGGTGCAGAATTGCCTCCACCCGTAACCAGTAAGCGGTTATCGGTTGTCCAGGCGGGGTCAAGATAATCTTCAAAACTGGCAATGGTATTGCCCCTAATATCTTTTACTATTGTGGTAGACGGATAGACGACTAATCCGTCAGGAACATAGCTGACATACTCACTATTAGGTGATAAGGAAGCGTAATAAAATTCAGGGCCAGTAAAAGGACCATCGGTGCAGTCAGTAATTGCGTTTTGTACAATGGCTTCCTGGTTAGCAAACAAAACCTTTGAATCTAAACTGCCACAATCCTGAACAAAAACATAATTGCCCTGCTGATTGCGGCTGCCTTGCTCGCCATTTATGCGTCTTTGAACCTCACCCGAGGGTAAGCTAATGGTTAGCATGCCTAGTGCCCCGTAAGCATAGCCAGATTCAACTTGAGTAAAGGTTAAAGAGCCTGAGAAAGGAGGTAAAGGGAGTTGGGCGCTGGCAGTTGAGCAGCTTTGTAAAGCGAGGCAAATAGTTAAAAAGGCAGCTTGCTAGGCAAAAATACTAAGCCAAGATTTTCCCACACTTACTCCTTTTGCCATAAAACCAGGAGGCTCGAGCCTTAAAATCTTAAGAATTTTTTTGTATCGGGGCAAAAAAAATCGCGCCTTCTAAGCGCTGATAAACATTAGTATAGCAGTGAATACGGTATTCGTCAAGATTATGCAGGGTTTGCATTCAAAATCACCTAATTACTCGAATATTTTATCTTTAAGGGACTGTTCTGCTACCTCTCTATTTATTTTTACTATCTCATTGAACCTTAAAAATATTAATTGCATCGTGGGTGTTATGGCTTTAACTTCCTGTATCGTTCTCAAATAAACCGCTAGTTGAAAGTGGTACTTTTCTGGCACAATCTCTTGATCGGTTTTGTAGTCCTCCAAGTACCACACACCATCAGCGCAGTAAAGCCTGTCGATAATCCCCTGAAATACTGTGTCACCTACAGGCAAAGCCATAGGTAACTCGGGGTAATCTTCGCTGCGGTCTTTGGGGTGAGGTATGCCGTTGCCAAGTAAGGCTTCATAGTTGCCCAGTAGCATTTTGACTTCGCTTAAAATGTCATTTTGCTCATCTAGCGTAAAGGGAAACATAACCTCCTGTGCGCGTAAGTTTTCTATGTGGCTGGGGTTATTGGCACTCCAGTTTTGGCTTATAGCGTAGTGAGTGAGTGTGCCAACGGTGGTGGCTCTGCCAGGTAAGCGCTCACCTTCCTCGGGGTCAGAAAAGGGGAGGGGTTCGTAGTCATCAAAGCTTTCTTGTTTGATGCGGCTGGGGCTGGTTACAGGGGGGTGCTCATGGGGGTAAAATCGCTGATCTATGTAAGGGGCAGGGCTTAAGCCTCGCCTTTCATCTTTAACCTTTGCTCTATGACTGACTTCCATGTAAGCGTGCGTTTGCAAGATAAAATCTGGTCTTGTATAAGATTGCGTGCTGTGGTCTAGATTCATGGTGCTCATGGCAGTCATCCAGCCATCGGGCTTATTTGCTTTTACGCTGCCTGTCATAATCAGCGTATCTCGAGCGCGGCTGGCTGCCACGTAGAGCAGGCGGTAGCTCTCCTCATCCTCACGCTTTTTTAAGAGGTTTCGGGTTTCGTTAAAACTGGGGCTGTCTCTATGCACAATATGGTTGGTGGTGGGGTGCAGGTAGAGGGGTTGGGGCTGGTGGTAGTTCATGCGGCCCAGGTCAAAGACTGCCACCAGAGGCCACTCGAGCCCCTTGCTTCTGTGTACGGTTAAAAGTTGGATGCCTTCACCTGATTGTGGCACGTCACCAGCATCGGTCTGACGACTCAGGGTATCGAGCCTGTCTAAAAGTAGCTCGATGTCCCCTGGAGGTTGCGCGGCAACGGTAAAAAGCAGCGCATCGACATTTTCTCTGGCGCGGCTATCTAAAAAGTCTACATAGCGCTTATTAGCTATAAAGGGCGTGCGTATCAAAAACTTTAAGGCATTTAGGGGCGTACCGCGCACTTGAGCCTGAGTAAGCTCGAGCCTTTCAAAGACTTCTGGGCTAATGCTTTTGAGTAGCTCGAGCGGGTCATCTGCTCTCAAGATGCTATCAACCTCGTGCAATAGTAACTGGGCATAGGGGCCGCGTAACCAGGCTGCCAGACTCAGACCACTCGCGTCTATACCCACACGTAAGGCGTGGTAGAGGTCGCGCACTTCGATGCGTTCGTAGTAACCCCGACCTTGTAAAAGTACGTAAGGTAAGTCTGCTGCCAGTAAGGCATCTTCAACCTGTTGAAGCCCGGCATAGGAGCGTGCCAGAACGGCCATGTGACTATAAGGAATCTGGTAGCGCTCATGATTTTCTTTTAAGCGCTCGGCTAAAACTTTGGCTTCATGCTCACGTAGTTTGGCAATGGCGGCCTCGCCACTAATCCAGTGCAGCTCGATACGTCCTTGGGTCTCTTCTTGACTTCCTTTGGTATTGACAGGGGGTGCTTCTTGCAAGCTAAAGCCAAGATTGGCTTTACCAAGCGAGTTGGTCATATGGTTTAAAAAACGGCTTACGACCTTGGCATGGCGGCGAGTGTCGGTGAGTGGAGGCAGTACCTCACCGCTATGCAGCGCGCGGCGAAAGACATTTACATCGGCATTGCGAAAGCCATAAATGCTTTGTTTGGGGTCACCTACAACTTCGGTAGCAATGCCTGAACGCTCGAGCGCTTCAAAGTAAGCCCCTTGTAAAGGGTTCACATCCTGGTATTCATCAACCAGAACCACGTGGAAGCGTCCTGCTAAGCGCTCTAAGGCCTTTTTACTTCTTGCCAGCATCAACGCCTTACGTTCAATCTCACTGGGCGGTAGCAGGCTTGCGCCTAGACGCAACTCAAACTTTTTGTAGGCAGCATCAAAGAGACGCTCTAAAGCAAGATTTTTCGGGTAATCATCGGCGTAAAAGCGCTCACTTAAGGAGCGGCTACGAAAAAGTTGCAAGAGAAGAGGTTCAACTTCATTACCGAGTTCTTCTTTGGCGCTATATAGCCCATGATGAGCGTCGCTAGCAAGGTAAAGTAGAGATTTAAGTTCTTCTTCAAACAGCGCTTGCGCTTCCCACTCGCCTAAAACAGAAAAAGCAGGGTCAAGGCTCATCATAGGGGCGCAGAGCCTTAAAGTTTCAATCATAAAGCCATGAATGGTGGTTAAGGTAGCGCCGTCAAGTTCGCGCAGGGCTTCTTCAAAGAGCGGGCGTTTAGACTCGAGCAGACCAACATGCAAATACGTCCCTTGAGTTAATAATTCGCGGATGCCTTGACCGACCCGCTGCCGTAATTCGTCAGCAGCCGAACGCGTAAAGGTTACGCCTGCAATACGCCGTAAAGGTGTGCCCTGAGCAATAAGTTGCACATAGCGCAGTACCAGACTTGTTGTTTTACCTGTACCTGCCGATGCAACTCTGACCTTCATGTTTCAAAAGTCTAACCCAGTAAGTAGTTTTGCGGTGAGTACGAATAAACTAACCCAGATGCTTATTGAACCTTTGGATTTGCCGAGTTTTGTTTTGCTATGAGAACTTGTAACGACAGTTTTCTTTCTTAAAGCAGCCTAGAGACTAAATTCGAAGTGATTAAGATAATGTTTCACCCTTAATAAAATTGGTGTTGGGTCGCACGACTCACGAAGTTGCTACTCTGCGTGGAAAGGCTAGAGAAAAGCAAAAAGGACGATACTAGCTATCGTCCTTTAAAGTTGGCGCTGAGATGAGGTGCTTAGAGAACTTTAGCGTACCAGTCTAAGATAGGTTTGGCATCGATGGCAAAACTGTAGCCTAAGGTTTTCCAGAAGCGCTCGGCGCGGTGATTTTGCCCATAAATACTGGCCAAAAGTCGTTTAACCTGACCGCGTAATCTATCCTCAAGATCCGTCACAAATTGTCTGCCAAAGCCCTTGCTCTGTAAAGACTCTAATATAAGTAACAAATTGACAGTTCCGTCGCCTGCATAAGGGTAATCAAGTTTATAGTCAAGGTAACCAACAACTTGTTTTCCTGTTTTTGGGTCAATGATATCGGACCAATTTCCTTTAACAGGTGCAAAGAGCAATTCAGTAAACCTTCGCTCATCCATAAAGGCTGCTTCTAACTCACCTTGTACTTCAATAAGCGTGGGGTCGGGTATCGAAATAATCTGAAAGTATCCTGGCGTAGCGCAGTAAACCTTGTACACAAGTTCGGCGTCAGCAGGGTTTGCCGGGCGGCTAAACTCACTAGGTACAACTGCGTTAGGTATAACTGTTGTCATAACGCAATCCATATTTTCCATTTTCTTAAGTATAGCGCAAAACCCCTTAAGCTCGCTTTAACAGAAGTCACAAAGCGTCCTTAAGCTTGACAAAAATGTGCAAAATTACCAAGCTTAAATGCCTTTTAAAGACCTTAAAAATGCAGCTAACCTGGTCTTTACTAAAGGTTGAAAAGATGCTTTATTGGGCACCAAACGCTTTGGGTAGTAGCATAAAAAATTCCTGACGTGATAAGTTTGAGGGGTGACCCGCGTAATTTCTGTACAAGATGAAAAAGCCTTAAAGCAGTTTTTAGACCTGCCTTATAAAAAATATCAGGGTTCTCAAACCTGGATTGCTCCCTTGCGTACTGAGGATGCAAAACTACTAGGTGATGAAAATCCTTTTTTTCAGCATGCAACCTCGAGCCTTTACTTAGCGGTTCGTAGCGGTGAGGCAGTTGGGCGCATTGCTGTTTTTGACGACAAGGCCCAAAACAAGCGGCACCACATTAATGCGCTCTTTTTTGGCTTATTTGAAGCTGATAATGCCGAAACGGCTACTTTGCTTTTTGACGCGCTCGAGCGTGAAGCCAAGCGTTTAGGGCGGGGCAGAATTCGTGGCCCTGTTATGCCTTCTCAAGGGTATCAAAGTGGTTTTAGGCTAAGTGCCGATAAGCCAGCTTTCTTTCTTACGCCCCAAAACCCTGCGTCCTATACGGACTATATAGAAATGGCCGGATACAGCAAACTCAAAGATTTTCAAAGCTATCTTTATGACATAAGTCTTGGCTCAAACGATACTGTGCCTGAGCTGATTAAGGAAAAACAGGCTGAGGGTTACAGCTTAAGACAGTTAGATAAGCGTAACTATGACGCTGAGATGCAAAGGCTCTTTGGTTTTTTTAATGATGCTTACGAAGCGCACTGGGGGTTTGTGCCTCAAGGCGGTACTGAGATTGATTTTTTAAGTGCCAGCTTAAAGCGTTTTATAGATGTTAAAACCATCCTGTTTTTAGAAAAGGCAGGCAAACTTGTAGGAGCTATTGCGGGCTTTCCTGATGCCAACCAGACCCTTGCTAAAGTAAAAAATGGCAGACTTTTGCCCTTTGGTTTCTGGCAACTGATTGACGCAAAACGTCACATCAATCAACTTCAAGTACCTATGCTGGCGATTGACGTAGCCGAGCGGAAACAAGGTTTAGAGCGCTGGCTTATTTATGAATTGCAGCAACGTGCCAAGCGCTACCACTATAAATTTATTGAATTTTCTGGAGTCTTAGAGAATCATAAAACCATGCCTGAAGTTTTTCAGAGCTTGGGTGCTAGAGATTATCAAACGTATCGCTTATATCAGAAGAGCTTGCTCGAGCCCTTGCGCTTAAAATAGCTAAGCGGCGGTCTTTATCTGCTTAATGGCATTCTGGTAGAAACCTAGAGTTTCATTCAAAATGGTCTGGTAGTCATAGATTGTGTTTGCACGTGTTAGCGCGAGATTACCTAATTTCTTGCGTAATTCGGGATTATCAAGCATGGTCATGATGTGCTGGGCTAACTCCTGACTGTCAGGTGGGCTGTATAGTAAACCAGCTTGACCATGATCAAGCAAGTCAACCATACCCCCTTGATTGCTACCGATGATGGCCTTGCCATAAGCCATTGCTTCGAGACAGCTATAAGGGAAATTGTCAAAGAGAGAGGGAAAGACACAAAGGGTGGCCTTTTCTAAATAAGCCTCAACTTCAGCTAAACTTACGCGCCCCACAAAATGCATTTGCTTGTGATAATTTTCGGAAAGCAAGCTTTTTAAATAGCTGCTGGCATTGGGAAAGCCTTCAATAGGTACATGATCAGCACCTACAAAGACGAATTGGGTATCAGGGAAACGCTCGAGCACCGTAGGTATTGCTTGAGCCAAAACATGGGTGCCCTTCCACTTGTTGATGCGCCCCACAAAAAGAACCATGTTTGCCTCTGGCGATTTAACTACATCACTGGGTTTACGCACGCTAGGTAAGTTTGCCATGACTTGAATGGGTTTATTAGACAAGGCCATTTCCTGACGAAAGATTTCGGCAGAAACCTGACTGGGTGCTGTTATAAAGTGAGCTTTTAAAAGTTGCCTGCGCTCGAGCTGCCGCATCGTTTGACGCATGACTTCGGGGGCGTAAGGTTCAATACGCTCTGCGTAAGCAAAAGGGGTATGCAGCCTTACAATAAAAGGAATAGGATAGTGACCTGCTGGATAAAAGAGAGCTTCCGCCATAAAGTCAGCAGCTTCTATAAGGTCAAGCCCCTCAGTTTTAATAAGCGCTTTTAAACGCTCAGCGATTTTTCGGCGATATTGCAATTCAGAAACAGCATTTTTGCCTATAAAACCCATAACCTTTAGAGGTTCAAAGGCTTGTGGTAACTGGGGTCTTTGCGGGGTGAGCCGATGAACCGTAATCCCTTTTTCGTCACTTATACTGTCGCTTTCGCCACGGGTAATAACATGAACTTTATGCCCCAGTTCGCTAAGGGCAGTGGCCATACTTTTGGTATAGCTGCCAATACCTGCGCTAAAAGGGTCAGGGGGATACTCAACACTTAAAAATGCAAACCTAAGGTTTGGCATTTTTGAGTTCTCTTCTAAGGTTATAGCCGCCTAATAAAGGACCAAGGATAAAGTTTGAGTAGTGGCTAATGAGGCGCCAAAGTAAAACGGCGGTGAGTACCAAACTAATATCGTATTGTCCCTTAATAATAAAAACGCCTGCTGTTTCTACAAACCCACTTGCACCAGGTGTCGGTACAATAAAGCCAAGCAGTAATACTAAAAAGATAACCGCAATGGTGCTTAGATAAGGTACTTGAAGCCCAACAGCGCGTAAACTTACAAAAAAGATGGAAAAGCCTGCGATATGCATCAGGCTACTGACAGTTTGCAAGATAAGTTGCTGAGGGATACGTATCTGCCCCAGCTCATTTAAATTGGACATAAGGTTAGAAATGAACCTCATAGAAGGTCGATACCAACGCTTTAAAAAGCGGCTCGAGAAAAGCAGATGTGCCCACTGTTTTAGTCGCTGAAGTTTGAAACTAAAAAAATAAAAAAGGCCGAGTAAAAGGAGGCTTGCAAAGCCAGCAGACCATAAAATTCTTTTGTCTAAATTAGCATGGTCAATAATCAGATAAAATAAGGCAAGTATAAGAAGCCAAGCATAGCAAAGCATATCAACAACATTGCTATAAAGACTAATGGACCAGGATTTGCTGGCGCTGAGCCCGCTGCTTTGGAGGCTAAGCGCAATCATAGGCGCATGCCCACTACCACTGGGCGTCATAGCTGCACTGAAAAGACCTAAAATGTGCGCTTTAACGGCACTGCCTAAGCCAATTTTTTCTTTTGAATAGGTAGCCAATAACTGCAAGCGGTAGCCACCAAGCAAATAAGTTATAAGCATAAGCAAAATACCGACGATTACGTAGGGAAGCTCAATCGTTGAAAGCTTCAGAGAACGTGACTTAGTGAAAAAGAAAATCGCAGCTAAGCTGGCTAGGCTAAGGATTAAAGATAACCAAGGGACAACCTTGTGAAACCAAGTTTTCATAGGGATCGGAGTAGAAATATCAGACCTGGCTAAATAGTTGCATTTGTCGAGATATAGGGTAAAGCCTTTGGGATCTAGCTTGACTCTGATGAGCAAGTTGAACGATAGCGTCACCCATAGACCTTGTTTGCTTAGCAAACTTAAGCTTTTTGCAACGCTTGCGCACCCGCTCGAGCTGTTCAGGGTTTTGAATATAAAACTCAATATGATG
>JAHEBB010000618.1 GCA_024642575.1 Trueperaceae bacterium
TTTTGCGGCAAAGCTTCACTGCCTTCTGGTACCTCGTCAACGACTGCTGGCAAAGGTGCAATCAGGCTTGCCTGCTGACACGAAATCAGCAGGAGGCAAGCTAGCAAACTTAAGCCAAACAGGGTTCTTTTCATCTTCAGCAACTTTTAAAACTTAAGCGTGAATGAATTTTGGGTAAACCAGCCGTTTTGACCAAAGCACTCATAGCTCTTCTTGTTAAACACCTGTTTGGTCGCGATGATGGTTTGGGTAGCATCCTTGTCATCGTGGTTAATCACATGAAGATAGAGATCACCCGTCCCGCAGGGGCCACCGTGAGTATTACTACCTGCAATAAGCAAATGTTGTCCCTGACGGGCTTCAAACCAATGCTCATCAGTTGCTCCGCCATTACCTGCCATTTCAAAAAGATAGTGACCATCGAGATAAACTTCGTAGACATCATCAACGACAACTTGCTCACGAACATTATCTGGTGCCCCTGAAAGAACAAACCACTGTAAGGGTGCATTTTCAAAGGCTACCGCATCGTTGTAAAGGCCATCCTGATCGAGTACGCTCGGGTCACTGGGCAAAGTTAATTTGATGCGATAATCTGACGGACGAATCTGGGTGCAATTCAGGGCGAAACCCGTATCTATAGTAATACGCTGTTTCTCTACAACAACCCTGGGCGGCTCTATGATGTCGCCATGTGGCGTGTAATACCAGCCTGCCCGTTCGGACATAAGTGGGTCAAAGTAAAGTCCGGTTCCCTCGATATTCAGGGTTGCTTCAGAAGCATTTTTGTTACACCCAATCGCCGTGCCAAAAGGAATAACCGCAACCTGATCGCTGCTACCTACTTTTGGCAACGGCTGATAAGCGAACTTGGCGGCATCACTGACTGGAATGACTTTGCCAACCGTAAAGGTGTAACTTATATCTTCAGGTTCAATAGTTAAATCAATCGGGTTGATACGAATGCGGTCATAGCGTGTAGCCTGCTCTAAAGAACCGTTAACTTGGTCAAACGCGCCAGCATTGACATCAGTAGCGTGGGTTATAGCTCTGGCAATATTTTGCGGGCTTTTGAGTTGTAAATACTCATAGTAAGACGTAGCATCGGGACGACTATCAGCTGGCGTACCAAAAAGCACAACTTCTTCCGCCTGGTCTTTAGGAATACAGTAAACCTGATAGGCACGACTCAAATCTCGCTGGTAGTAAATGGTATAGGCTGTGCTCGAGCTAAAGTCTCTTGCACCACGTACGTCTTTCAGCGCATTACAAGTGTTAGGCAAATCCCACTTACCCCGTGGTGGAATGTAGTTAAACCATGTCCGAATGTCATCCTGAACCACTTTATAATCGTCATCAGTAGCATCACCAAAGCCGTCTATGCTAACGACCTTGCAATCATCAAACTGCTCTGCCTGACACTTGGCAAGCTGTTCTTGCAGGGCAAAGCGCATATCGGCAACGTCATTGCTTAAAAAACTAGCCATACTTGTTGGGCTTTTGGTTTCCTGCTCGCCTGCTGCGGGATTGTCTTGAGCAGGTTCAAAGATAGAGTCATTCTTAATGTAGTAACGGGCATCAATATCAAAATCTTCTAAACTAGCCAGGAGCTTCATAAGACGACTCGCCGTAAAGTGAGCATTCATGGCTTTGATAGCTTCGTTGGTTTGACCATCTTTGGTTGTTAAAATTTTGTAATCGCTTAAGGTCACTTGTTTAGAACAAACACTCAAGTGTTTGAGAACATCATCAATCTCACCTGAGCTTAGATTGGCTGATCCCATCAGGCTCAGAGCTGCCTCCGAAGGTGGCGTTTCCGGTGTGGTCGGTTCTTCAGGTGTGCTTGGGTTCTGAGGAACGGTCTCTTGAATGCTGATGCACTGCTCTTTAAGACCATTAATGAGATCTTCAACAACAGCTCCCGGATTTGACTGGACATTTAGAAGCGTACTGGCATCAGGGAACATACCAGCACTCACCAGATGAATTTTCATATTGGTTTTGGCACTGGCTTCATCAAGAATTTTCTTTAGAGATGCACCCCCATCTACTCCTATTGAGGCAATACTAATGTTCAATTCCCCCTCAATATCCTTTTTATGCTCTTCACTGTAGGTTTCAATCTGAGCAATCAGATAAAACTCCCCGCCCAGTGTTATCGAACTAACAAAACGATCCCCACAACGCTCTAAAAAGCTTTTATAGTCATTTAAATAAAGATCGCCAAAACCAGTCGGCGGATTTTCATCGTAGCCTTTAATCTTTACAACACCTTCCCCCAGCGTCAAAAAACCAAAGGTGTGCCCGGTGGCTTTACCTCGAGCAATCAGGTAAACATCATTGGAGCTGGTTTCATCATCAAAAAAGACTTTGGCACGACCATCTATATTAACAATGCCAATGCGCGCCTTGAGGCTGGCAGTTAAATCCATTTTGTCGGCAAGTTCCTCGCGTGAGGTTGCTAAGTCCATATCAAACTCGAGCTTTAGGGTACTTGGCTTGTACTGCAAAGCTGCTTCCAGCGTTTTTGCAGTACCTCCGAACTCGAGGCAATTACCAACGCCTAAAAACTTTTCGTTGGGAGTAGAAAAACCTGAGCCAAAATCAATATTGGCAGCAGGTATAAAAGGGTAGCTTTCTATCGTATAGGTTCCGGTAACTTGCTCTTCAGGGTCAGCTTCTGTTGTGACGGCTTTTTTGAGAGAGCTCGAGCCGCCGCAACCTACAGAAACAACAAGTAGCATAATTAAAAACAGTAAGCTGATAAATCTAGGCATAACACCTCCAGTAAACAAGGAATCTTGGGAGTATTGGATATTAGAAAATGAAAAATAACTTGCTTTATTGCCGAAACCTGGTTCAGCAATAAAGCAAGCTCGCAAGGTTAAGGCGCAGTCACTGCATTAGGAAAATCAAGGATGAAGTTAAACTGATAGAAAACACCTACAGCACCTCCGCAATCAATAACATCATATTTACCATTACTTGCTGGCCCCCCATGCTGATGCTCTGTCGCTTCGTAAAGCA
>JAHEBB010000619.1 GCA_024642575.1 Trueperaceae bacterium
TTGCCGAGTCCTTAGACAAGGTCTATCATGCAGAGATTAAGCAAGAAGTCATAGCACAAGGAAAACGTTTAAACCCGATCATGCAAGCGGAAGCCTACACAATCGTCAAGAACTTATCGGGTCTAGCTGCTTTATTAGAAGATGAAGAAGCCGGGCTTTACATGAAAGTACCCAGTAAGTTTTTGCAGTGGCATGAACTTTTGGCTGAACCCATTAGTACACAAAGACTGGCACGTGTGGCTGCGGCACAATTTTTGTGTAATAGCGTTACTGACGCGCTTGATAACCTGCAGAAGGTTTGTGCAGATACGACAGCCTCGGCAGACCTAAAAATCTGGGTTCTGGCTAAAGCCTTAAATTTTCTTAGTTATACGAAACGTCATCAGGATGTAGAGGGTTGCTTTAGAGAAGCTAAGGTGTATTTAGAGCAAGCCTCTCCTTACTATCAAACACTTTTCTTGAGCCAGCAAGCCATTTACCATCGGCAAGCAGGGCAGGGTCAAAAGGCCGAACAGAGCTATGAGGCTGCCCTGCGCAATCTTCCCCTCTTAGCAAATCACCCGGCAAAGGTTGATCTTGAACTTAACTTGAGCGTTAATTGGACGCTTTTACGCTGGGAGTATTTGGGGGATTGTGAAACTGGGGTCAAAACCCTTTTGGCCTTAGACCGCTCTCTAGATTTAAAGGCTGGTGACCTCCGCCAGATACATATAAGTTTGAACCTAGCAGCCTACTATACCCGCCTAGGTCAAGAGCACTTAGCCTTAGCTTATTTGAATAGACACCATCAGTTAGATGCCGTTTATGGTCTCTGGCAAGGCATGATGAAAGCTTATATTGAGCAAGATTTAGAGGCATTTCAGCAACTAAATGAAAAGGCAAGGAAATGGCAGTTTCATGTCTTTGCGCAAAGGGTAGGGGCGCTATGGCTACGCACACTAAGGCGACAAGGTGTAAAGAAAAATGCAGCCAAAGCACTTGCCCTTAAAGAAATCGTTAGTTTCGGCCCCTATACTCATATAGAGTACGCCCATTTTGAACACGCTCTGGGTAATCAGTGTAAAGCTTTAGAACACCTCGAGCTAGGCAAAAATAAGGGTGAATTTATAGATAGAGATCATCAGCTTGTCTGGTGGGCAGCGCACTATATGCTGACACAAGAAGAGAGTTCTTTAGATACCTTGCTTGATACGACGATTGAGCGTGACCAATATTTGGGCTATCTACTCATTCCGCTTGACGCTTTACCCAAACATCGCCCCGAACTTTCACGAACCTACCCACTAACAGAAGTCCTTTCTTCAGGTTGGCAAGAGGCTATTTCTTATCGATTTGATGAAATACCCGCTCTGGAAATAATAAGTCTGGGTAGTTTTAGCGTGAAGGTTTTAGGCAAAACGCTCGAGCTAACCGAAAGGCAAAAAGAACTGCTTGCTTTACTGCTGCTTGGTTATGACAGGCAGCTTATTGGTGAAGCCATGTGGCCCGAAGTGAGTAAGCGAAAAGTGATTAATAACTTAGCTGTGCAACTTAATCACTTAAAAAAATTACTCGAGCCCTGGGGTTTATCAACCTACCTTTTGAATACGGGCTTAGCCAGAACCCAGGCTGACCTTTGGCAACTCCAAATAGCTTTAAAAGAAAAAAATGCTGATGCAGTCGTTAGGCTTTATCAAGGTTCCTTTGCACCTGGGCTTGACCTCGCTTTGGTGAATGAAGCAAGAGAAAGTTTACTTGAAGACGTTGTTCAGTGTTTATTTGAAGTCAGTAAAGATGCCCCACCGAACAAGGCTCGAGCCTATCTAGAAAGAGTTTTAGAGCTCGAGCCCCTTCATGAAGAGGCCTTACAGGATTTGTTAACCCTGCTCCTTAAAAAAGGTAGAAGGTTCGAAGCTACCAAACGCTTTACTGATTTTGCAAAAAACCTGCAAGAAAATTTGGCTATTTCACCCTTATCTGAAACCCGAGAGATTTTAACCTCTGAAGGTCTTTTAGGCTGATTTAGTGACTTCATGAAGGTGTCCGATTTTGTGTGTATGGAGCAGGGCAAATCCGGTCAGAGAGCGGTTTCATCTTAGTGAATACTCAAAATCTGGTACACCGTCGACTTCATAGTTTTGGGCAGGTTTGTCCGGACGCTACTACGGTATTTTCTAACCCTCTTTTTACTGCTACGCTGGCTGGCTTTTAATCCTTGCGGCTAAAACGGTTAGGTATTCTTCTTAAATTTCCCGCAATTCCTATAAATTTTTACCCTTTGTCAGAATTTTGTATGAAATGCCTTGATAAGGTAGTCGTAGTAAAAGGTTTAAATAAACAAAGTTAGATAAGCAAGATTAAACAAGCAAATGTTTTATTAAGGCCAGATTACTTGTACCACCCTATTTGTCTATCTCCTAGACTTGTCTAGGTAGTGGCGCATTTTCATACAAATAAACTTGGAGGTTCATTTTGAATTACAAAGTTATTACTCCTCTAAAGCTCATTTTCTTATTGAGTTTTTTATCTCTATTGGCTGCTTGCAGCACAACTGCTTCACCTTCTGGCAAAGAAATAGCTCCCTATTACGTAGCCTCCATTGCCATTGACAGCAGCAGCAACCAAGCTGACATAGAATCGCAGTACGGCGCTAAAGCTGTGGTCTTTAAGCCTGAAGCTGGTTTTGCCATTTTAGGCTTTTCTAAAGAAGCCGGTGGACTTACTCTTTTAGCTAAACCCGCCGATCAAAATGTCGGAACGATTAGCTCACCAGCCGTAAGTGGTCAAGGCTACAGTGCCTGGGCTTCAGGTTACAGTGCCTGGTCTAGTGGTTTTAGTGCCTGGGCAGGTGGCTTTAATATTAATGACCCCTTAACTTATAACTGGGCACACTGGAACCTCATTGGCCTAGCTGATGCTCATACAATTGCCACCAATTTAGGTGCAGGCGTAAAGGTTGCTGTTATTGATACAGGCTTAGATTTAACCCATCCTGCTTTTGCTACCAGTTGTGTTACCAAAGGAAAAACAACGACCTGTACTGGGCC
>JAHEBB010000620.1 GCA_024642575.1 Trueperaceae bacterium
CTTGCGTATCTAACAAATCCATGCCTCGCACGATTTGCACATCTAAGTGATGAAGGCAAATCTGTCCACAGGCCATGAGCCTTGTAAGCGTTGCCATAAATATAACCTCATAACTTAAACGTTGCCTTGGAGTCGCTTATAGCCCTGTTGTAAAACTGCAATGGTTATTACACCTGCCAGCACATGCAAAAAAGCTGCTACGCTACTGGCTAATAGGGTTTTATGGGCAACAGGTAATAAATAATCGGGAATGATGCTGATTATTAGCGCAGCAAGGGCAATTTTGTTAAACAGCTTGGCTGGTTCGGCAACCCGTTTAGCTAAAAAGGCAAAAACAACAGTAGCGCCAATCACTGGAACAGCGGTAAACAGAGCCGAACGGGCAAGGCTATTTAGGGGGTCAAATAATTGAATATCGGGCCAGAGGCTGACAGCAAATGCTTGAATCAGTAAAACCATAGGTACGGTAAAGATGAGGGCAAGAAGTCCAAGGTTGAACCAGTTGCGCAGCGGTTGGGTAAGTCTAGCTTGTGAAAGCATTGTGTTTCCTTTCTTAAAATTAAAGACTTTTTAGGAGGAGTGTTAGAGATGTAACGGTTAAGCTTTTGCTTACAAACCAAGGTTTGGTCAGAGTCAGACACCGTTACGAAAATGGTTTATTGCTCTATGATTTTATCCAGGGCTGTGAGGTGTACATCGAGCAACCACACCGCCTTGCGATTATTGGCACGGAGTTCCTCAAATGTCATTCCTGAGAGGTCGCTACGGCATACTGCAGCCTCCATACTTTCAATCTCAGCGGGTTGCATGCCCGTCATTTCTACGACTACAGGAATAGCATTTGCCAGTGTGCCTGTCTTAGTTAGAATCTGCGCAGCATAATTAATATCGCCGCAGATAATGTCGTGAACTGCCATAACCTCGTCACGGACTTGTTCTGGGCTTGCGTCAGCACTGAGCACTTCAGGTAAGGGCATCTGCGGAGTTTGCGCTAGACCCATGCCCACAGATAGACCAACAAACACGAGAGAACTTATTAAGCTTTTAAACACGATAATCACTAATTCCTTTCAATATTCAGAATAGGCTTGCAGGAGGGCAAACTTCTTCGACTTTTGTCGGAATTGCAGCCGGGATACAAAAGAAAACAGACCCTTCAGAGTCTGTTTTGATGAGCTGGTATTTTGGTCTAGGTGCAATTACGTCTGTTTATATAGCTGTTTGAGAATTAAAATTACATCCTCTTCTACAAATAGCTCGTTTAGCACAGCATAGTTCAAAATGAGTATGGTGCTAACCAAAGGATACCTGCTATAAGTTTTTGTATTTAAACCAGGACACAAGTTTGGTGATGCCTTCTTGTTTGGCTTGTTCATCACTAATTTCAAGTTTGGGTGGTAACAAGACCTTATCGCCGATAATTTCATTATGGGGCCAGTTAGCTGGGGGAAATACTCCATTGGCATCAGAGATTTGTAAACCCTCAACAATGCGTACAATCTCATCCATGTTTCTGCCTAATTCTTTAGGATATTCCAGAATAGTCCGTACCACGCCATTTTTATCGACAATGATGACCGTACGAGCCGTTGAAGTGTCTGCCTGCGCTTCACGTATCATACCCAGCTCGAGGGAGACCTTGCGATTCTTATCATCAATAATAGGGAACTGAATCTCTACGCGGAGGTTATCCTTAATCCATGTGACCCAGCTATGATGATCTGAAAGACTATCTACACTTAAGCCCAGCAGTTTTGTATTTAGCGTTTCAAACTTTTCAAGTCGTTTTTGAAACCCGACAAACTCTGTAGTACAGACGGGTGTAAAGTCACCAGGACGGCTAAAAAAGACGAGCCATTTTCCCTTATAAGCTTGAGGTAAACGAATATTACCTTGGGTTGTTTTTACATTCAGGGTTGGAAAGCTGTCACCGATAAGTAATTTCATAATTATGCTCCTTTATTTACCTGCTTAGGATAGATCAGGGAGCAAAAGACTTCTTCGACTTTTGTCGGTTTTGCGGTTGGTGGCAGCTAATTAAGCTGGGTTTTTTCTTCTAAACCAGCACGGTTAAGAATGATAATGTGCTGCCGTGCAACTTCGATCAGACCTGCCTCGCTAAAGCCGCGCAAGACACGGTGCAAGACATCTGGCACTGTGCCCAATCGGGCGGCAAGTTCAGCCTGGGTAGCCCAGCGTCTGCGCTCAAAAATACTAGCTTCGGCATGCTCAAGCAAAAACTTGGCGACTCGAGCCTCTAAGGGTAGTAAAGAAAGATCTTCAACAAGGTTAACCACATAAAGGAGACGCTTGGCTAAACTTCTGGTGATACCTCTCATAACTTTAGGATTCGATTCCATCATGGTTAAGACGGTTTCACGAGGAATCAACCATACCATTGAGTCTTCCAGCGCAATAAGGGTAGCCTGATTCGGGCTATCTAAAAAAAGACTAACCTCATTAACAGTCTCTCCAGGCCCAAAGTAACGCAGTACTTGCTCTCGCCCAGTACTTGTTATTTTGCTACCCTTTAACCAACCTGTTTCTACAAAATAAAGACCTCGAGCCGTTTCCCCCTGAAGAAAAACCACCTGCTCTGGAATCGCGCTAAAGGAAAGAGCGTTTTGGGCTAGCAGGCTCAAGTCATTTTTATCAAGTTCGCTAAAGAAAGCAAGTTCTGCTAACGTTTCAGGATTCAAGGGCATAGTTGACTATACAATAGTGGTATTTAAGTATTAAGGCTTAAGATCGTCTACCTTTGAAAGGTCTAAGACCCAAGTCAGAATAAACTTCGCTTCCTCATCATTTACACGCTCAATGGGTTGTGTGGGCATGGCCATGGCACTTGACCATTTGCCACTGCTGCCTTGTCTTAGGCTTAGAAATAAGCTATCGGCAGCATCCTGGTCTTGATGGTAGCGCTCAGCAATAGCTTCAAAAGAGGGGCCAACAAGGGTATTTTTTAAGTCATGGCAGTTGGTGCAACCGCGCTTGAAGACCAGCTCCTTGGGAGTAAAGCTGAGAC
>JAHEBB010000621.1 GCA_024642575.1 Trueperaceae bacterium
TAACCTTAACCCAGGAAAGTATTTATTAAGGTTTAGTGCGTTTCAAAATCAAGATAAGAGATTTTTGCCTAATAAAAATCCTATCCAAGTTAGCCTAAGTGAAGGACAAGTAGAAAGTATCAGCGTGAGTTATGAAACGCAGGCAAATGAATTTGACCCAATAGGTGATGAAAGCCAAGAAGTTTTTGTAGACGATCAGGTAATAGTGACTATTCCTGTAAGTTCGGGAAACAGCTCAATTGCACTTTTAAGAACAGATACATCTTTGATCTTTGACGAGACAATCCAAGGAGAACATCCAACAATGCACGTTGCGCTTTTAGGTAGCCCAGAGCTAAAAGACTATATTCGTTTTGAGTTTCGGGACGGAAGTGCGCAAAACTTAAAGGCACAACAAACTGATTTAATGGATGTCACTAAAGAAGTGGTTTATACAGCATGGGTTATTGATAGAACCGCCTTTGCTGAATTGGGGGATAAATTAGTGAATATTAAAAAAGGCTTTGATGATGTTGTTGTTACAACAGCTATAGGATTTGCCAAAAAGAGCGATCGCTTCTTAGGTACTGATAATTCAAACTTTGTTAGTGAGATGGATTATTACTATTTTTACCGCGCCATGGAAGAAGAGGCAGAAACGAATAAGAGGGTTGAGCGTCTCAAAAACCTTGTTGAGCAAGGCGAACATACACTAGTTGTCACAGCTGAGATGGTTGAAGATCAGATTTGGGCAAGAGTTAGTGATCCTGAAACACAACTTTATCAAGTGAATATGGATTCACTACCAAAACCGAGTGAAACGGGTGCTCAAGATTCAGCAGTTTGTTCAGAAGATCAAGCCAATAAATTGTTAAGTGTTGCCCAAAAGGCTAAACCTAAAAATAATACAGCCATAGTCACAGTACATGGCTGGCAAACTTTCGGAGCTGCTGCAAAATTAAGTGCTGGGGATAGCAGATTCTTAAGGCCTCATTGTAAAGCTTGGCTGAGACTTCTCAGTCAAATGAGGGATCCTAAAACGGCTTCTTGGTTTAATCTAAAAACCCAGGCGGATTGGTATACCTTTAGATATAATTCAGATGAGCATATTGAAGAAAATGGTGAGCTGTTCGCCCAGAAATTAAGTTTGCTTTCTGATTATGAACAAATCATTCTTGTTGCTCACTCAATGGGTGGACTTATTTCCCTTGAAGCTGATAAGAACCTTAAGCCAAATAACATTACAGATATTGTCACCTTAGCTACGCCTTTCATGGGAGGTGTCATTGGCTGCACTATTCTAACCTTAGACCAGAATTATTGTGCTATAAGTGCCTCAATTCCTGGTTTTATTACAAGCGTAATTAGCCCTTTAAAGAATTTTGGCACACTCGATTTAACGACTTATTATAATAAGACCTGGACAAGCTTTGTTGATGCTCTAAATAGAATCCCGGAAATAACACTTGTAAAGAATCCCTACATGAAAAGACTTTGGGATGACACTTTAAATGTAAATCGTTTAGAAAAAGTTTCTCCTTTTGTTGCTTTTAAGATTTATGGTTCAGTGAATTTGGTGAATAACTGGCGTGGATGGAATGTCAATGATGATGCAGTTCCCTTATCTAGTGGTCTAGCAATCAAATCCTTTCAAGAGGATGTCAAGTTTGAATATAATCAAGGCTTTAAATCTTCTCCTATTATTCTAGAAGGTTACAGCCATGGACAAATTATTGAAGGTAAAGCAAAACGAAATGGCTTAACAACACGTCGTGCATATGATGATACTGAACTGTTCAATAAGGTAGCTACAAAACTTGATTCTTTATTGCTTAGAATAGATGAAATACCGCAATCAATTATCAGTGCCATTGTCGCAAACTTAGGTTTTGGTGATTGGAAGGTGGGTATTATTTACCCCTCCCTGCTCCTAAACCCCTCGAGCCTCAGTCAAATTGGTATTTCAGTCCCGGTAAGCAGTTCTGGATCGTTTGAGTTAGATATTACTAATATTAGCCCACCACCCGTACCCCTTGTTACCATTAACCCTGCCTTGGGGGTTACGGTTAGTCCAACAGACGTCAGGGGGGCAAACTTTTCACTCGTTGTTTTCGATGACAAGAATAATGACGGCAAGCTTGGTACTGGAGAAACCTTTTATCTGCTAAATGACCCAAAAAACACCTTTGGCCCAGGCACGCTAGACTTACAGTTTGCAGATAAAGCTTACACGCTCACTGGAAGTAGTACGACCTCAATCGGAACACCGGTTAATTGGAAGGTAAGTTCATCAGGTTCCTGGGGGCGCACGATTTACCAGTTAACAACATCTGGATCTGAAGTTAATCTGTCTTACTCAAATACGTTAAAAGATTTGAATTTGAGTCTAGGGCAGGATTTCACGATTACCAGCCTCACAACCGAAAATTCTATTTCCGAATTATTGATCTTTAAACCTTAATT
Source organism: Trueperaceae bacterium (assembly GCA_024642575.1). Lineage (GTDB taxonomy): Bacteria > Deinococcota > Deinococci > Deinococcales > Trueperaceae > JAHEBB01. The sequence goes on from JAHEBB010000621.1 coordinate 2,443, forward strand.
CTCTAGGAGGGAAAATGAATAAATTTATAGGGAGTATAGCTATTTTTAGCATGTTACTATTGGCTGCCTGTGGGGGAGGAAAAGCACCACAACCAGAATCTGCCATCTTAAATGGTGTTACCAGACTCGATAGGGATGCAGGCAAAGCTGAACTAAGTGTAAGTGGTTTGAGTGCCAATGGTGACCTGTTTACGACTGGGCGTATCGCTGACGTTTACGCAACTGTGAATGAGTTTGGATTTGGTGTTTCAGGAGGTGTGTGTGGCAATGGTCAAATTCAGTCCAGTGGTGCGTTAACGACTATTCTTACGCTCGATGCCTCGGGTTCGATGGCAACTAATGACCCTAACCGTCAAAGGGCTGTGGCTGCAAAAACCTTTGTGCAGCGTATGAGTTCGGGTGATCTTGCATCTGTCGCCTCCTTTTCAAGTAGCTCAGAAATTCCGCTGTGGCAAGATTTGACTGCCGACAAAGATTTGCTTAGCATTGCGATTGACAAAGCTACCTATTCCAGTGGCGGAACTAATCTATGGGGGGCATCGATCGCTAGCATTAACTATCTTTCAAATCAAGAAGGTGTTA
>JAHEBB010000154.1:0-7656 GCA_024642575.1 Trueperaceae bacterium
TGCTCGAGCCACACCACAACCTCACCATCTAACGCCTCATGAATGGCAATATGGGTCATGGCTACACTTGGACTCGCCCCATGCCAGTGTTTCTCGCCTGGTTCAAACCAGACAACATCCCCTGGTCGAACCTCTTCAATAGAGCCACCCCACCGCTGTACCCATCCAAAACCAGAGCTAATGATTAAGGTTTGCCCTAACGGATGCGTATGCCAGGCTGTCCGCGCACTCGGTTCAAAAGTCACGCTTGCACCGCGCACACGGGCTGGCTCAGGTGCAGTAAATAAGGGGTCAACCCGTACCGTGCCAGTAAACCAATCGGCAGGGCCTTGGCTCGAGGGCTGAGAACCGTTTCGTTTGATATTCATATAAAATCCCTTTGCTTTTGACAAATTTTAGGTATTACGTTTTGCTTCACCCAACATTTTGACCATAGCTGGGTCACGGTGGTCAAAGAATAGGCTGGTTTTAGTGTCAAGGCTAACAATTGTTTTCATATCTTCGGGGCTTAGTTCAAAATCAAAAATGTTGAAATTCTCAATGATTCGTTCCTTGCGGACAGATTTAGGAATGACCACCACGCCTCTTTGAGTTAGCCACCTCAGGACCACTTGTGCAATGCTCTTGTCATATTTTTTTGCAATAGAGCCAAGCAATTCATTGCTGAACAAATCGTTTCGACCTTCAGCAAAGGGCCCCCAGGATTCAATCTGAACCTTATTCTCCTGCAAAAATGTTTGCGTTTCAATTTGCTGATGAAAGGGATGCGTTTCAATCTGGTTAACTGCGGGAACCACGTTGTTATGAACAATAAAGTCCATGACCCGATCTGGTTGGAAGTTGCTGACACCAATCGCTCTGATTCTGCCTTCTTTATAAAGTTCTTCCATCGCACGCCAGGAGCCATAAACATCAGCGTAAGGTTGATGAATAAGGTATAAATCCAGGTAATCCAGGTCCAAACGTTTCATTGACCTTTCAAATGCCTGCTTCGCCTGTTCATAACCAGCATCCTGAATCCAGAGCTTGGTCGTAATAAACAAGTCTTCTCTGGTCACCCCGCTTCGTTTAATGGCTTTACCAACAGCTTCTTCATTGCCATAAGCCGCCGCCGTGTCAATCAGGCGATAACCTGCACTGATAGCCTCGAGAACGCTCTGTTCACATTCTGCCGCGTCAGTCATTTGAAAAACGCCAAACCCGAGTATGGGCATCTCTACACCATTATTTAATTTCACTGTTTGCATAATTCTGTTCTCCTAATACCGATTGCCAATGACCGTAATTTGTGACATGGCATCAGCAATATCTTGTAAATCTTTGGCACTGAGTTTTATGTTCACTGCGCCGTTATTTTCATCAAGTCGCTCGAGCTTTCTCGAGCCAGGAATAGGCACAATCCAGGGTTTTTGCGCCAAGAGCCAGGCCAGAGCAATTTGGGCTGGCGTCGCCCCTTTGTCTGCCCCGATTCGACCTAACAAATCTACTACAGTTTGATTGGCGTCAATAGCTTCTGGCGTAAAGCGTGGGTTACGACTGCGGATGTCGTTATCGGCGAAGGTTTGATTTTTGTCAATTTTTCCAGTGAGATAACCTCTACCTAAAGGACTGTAAGGAACCAAACCGATGCCTAACTCCTCGCAGGCAGCCAGTACGCCATTGTCTTCGATGGGTGTCCACCAGATGGAGTATTCACTTTGCAGGGCGGTAACGCTTTGAACGGCGTGAGCACGGCGAATAGTATCAGCATCAGATTCTGAAAGCCCAAAATGCTTAACCTTGCCTTCTTGAATGAGTTCTTTGACCGTACCTGCGACCTCTTCGATGGGCACATTGGGGTCAGGGCGATGCTGGTAAAACAGGTCAATGACATCAACACGCAAGCGTTTCAAAGATGCCTCAGCAACACGCCTGATTTGTTCGGGTCGGCTATCTAAACCAAACCCAGGCAAAGGGCCTTTATCGCCATCATGTTTAAAGCCAAATTTGGTGGCGATAACTACTTTGCCCTTGTAAGGCTCGAGCGCCTCCCCCACCAATTCTTCGTTAGTAAAAGGCCCATAAACTTCAGCCGTATCAAAAAAGGTCACACCCCGCTCAACTGCCTTATGTAAAAAGCCAATCATCTCTTGCTTGTCGCCAATAGGCGCATCACCAAAGCTCATTCGCATGCAACCAAGCCCAAGGGCAGATACTTCTAGACCTGCATTTCCGAGTTTACGCTTTTCCATGTTTACTCCCTTTCTTTTCACCTATAGGTACTTGTCTAAAATTCCAACTGCTCGATAGCAAATAATACGGTTACCCATCCGTTTCAATTTAACTTTAGCCTTTCTGTAAACCCTACTGGTATGATGATTCTTGACGATTATTGAACGATTCTGCAAATTTACTTTCAGGATAGGATAGCCAACCATGTATGAATCTAGAACCCTAAATCTAAAAGCGAATCAAGAAAAAAAGCGAGAAGCGAATCAAACATACACCCATCTAACCGAGTTGATTGAGCGAATCAAAAGAGCGCTTCCCAGTGATGGCAGCATTGAACCTATAAATGGCTTATTCCTTCACCGTGTTTCTGCCATAAAAGCAAACCACAGTGTGCTTCGTCCTTCCTTTTGCCTAATTGCTCAAGGAAGCAAGGAAGTTTTTCTTGGCAAAGAGCGCTATCAATATGACCCTGCTCATTACCTTTTGGTCGCAGCAGGTTTACCCACAACGAGTCAAATTATCGAGGCTTCAAAAGAGCGCCCTTACTTAAGCCTCAGAATCGATCTTGACCCTAGCCTCGTTGGCTCGGTCATGGTTGAAGCCAATCATCCGACCGTTGTCAGTCAAACAGATGTAAGAGCGATGGATGTGAGTTCCCTAGACTCAGCCTTGTTAGAGACCGTACTTAGACTCGTCAGACTTGCTGAATCACCTAAAGATGCAGTTTTTCTTGCCCCACTGATAAAGCGAGAACTCATTTACCATCTTTTAATGGGTGCGCAAGGTAGCAGACTCTGTCAGATTGCCGTACCCAATGATCAGTCACACCGCATCATTCAAGCAATTGAGCGTTTGCGTAAAGACTTCAGTCAAACACTAAAAATGGAACACCTCGCCGAAGAACTGGGGATGAGTGTCTCGAGCTTTCACCATCACTTTAAAACAGTTACGGCTATGAGCCCTTTGCAGTTTCAGAAAAAATTAAAACTTCAGGAAGCCAGAAGGCTAATGCTTAGCGAACACCTCGACGCAGCCAGTGCAGGCTTTCGCGTAGGTTATGAAGATGCCTCGCACTTTAACCGAGAATACAAAAGGCTTTTTGGCTTACCGCCTATTCAAGATGTAGAGCGACTCCGCGAAACTAGCAGAGACACATCTGAGCAAATCATATCTCTGGTAGCCTAAGCATGTGACTAAAACTGAGATTAAGGCAGGGCTCGAGCGCCTTAGCCAGCACCCTTATTTTGCCTATGTCCTTGATGTCTACGGAGAACCCCCCGAGTGGCGGCGTGAGCAGGGATTTGCCACCTTGCTCCATATCATTTTAGAGCAGCAAGTTTCCCTGGCTTCTGCCAAGGCAGCTTTTGACAAACTTAACCAAGCTATCCCGGTGGAACCAGAATCTTTTTTACAGTTAGGTGACCTGACCTTAAAACACATTGGCTTTAGCAGGCAAAAAACGCGTTATGGGCGCATCCTGGCAAGGGCCGTTTTAGGGGGCGACTTAGATTTTGCGGGGCTCGAGCGTTTAAGTGATAAAGAGGCAAGAGCCGAGCTAACAAAACTCACGGGTATTGGCCGCTGGACAGCCGACATTTATTTGCTGATGGTCATGGGTCGCGCAGACATCTGGCCCAAGGGCGACATTGCATTGGCTAGTGGCTATCAGTATTTAACAGGTCTGACGGAAAGACCCAATCAAGATGCTTTAGAAATTATTGCCGAAACCTGGCAGCCTTACCGATCTCTGGCGGCAAAGCTCTTGTGGCACTACTACCTCTCAAGATAAGCTTACGCACTATGACACGCATCCCCACCCTGATTTACCCCTTGATTATTTATAATCTTTTTGGTCTTTTTGCACCTAATATGCTCGAGCAAGTCATGTTTCGCGGGTTTCTGATTTCAGGCAGTGAATTCATTTTTACAGTAGGACATTTATTTCTGATTTTAGGGGTCGTTTTCCTAACAGTTGAAGTCATTAAGTCAACGCGCACTTCTGTTGAGTCAGTGCTTGATCACAGTTTTTCCCTGATTGTTTTTGTGCTTTATTTGCTCGAGTTCATTTTGGTACGCTACGCTGGCAACGCAACATTTTTGGTTTTAACGCTCATGTCTTTAGCCGATGTCATTACGGGCTTTACCGTGACCATATTTGCTGCCAGACGCGATGTAACGGTTGATAGAGCTTACTAAACTTACTTAACAAGTTCAATCACAAAAGGATAGTGGTAACTTTCGCCGCTCGAGGCTTTAACTGCGCCAATGATTGAAAAAATCATCGAGCATAAAATAAGCCCTAGCCAGGCGAAAAGACAGAGTAAAGCTAACGTGAACCCTATTTCAATACTACCGACAAATCCTAAAATAGCTAGGATTAAAAAGGCCACTGAATATATCCAAACAGAAAGGGCAAAATTTAGCGATGACTTAGCTTCTTGGGCAGCAAAAGGGCTATCATTCTTTTTAGCAAGCCAAATTACCAGAGGCCCTAAAGGACTTGGAATGCCGATGAGGTTAACCAACGAGGAGAGGTGGGCAATGGCAGCCCAATTGCGATCTTCAGAATTTGCTATGGTTGTGCTCATGTTGGGTTCAGGGTTTGTCATGGATAGGTATCTTAGAGCATTTGAGACAGTCAGGCTTCTAACCAAAGTATGAAACACATTGGCGTTATTTCAGATACGCATGGTCAGCTAAAGCCAAAGATAATTGAAATGCTTAGTGGTTCTGATCTCATTATTCATGCTGGGGATGTAGGGGCAGATGGCATTATTGCCAGGCTCGAGCGCATTGCACCTGTAAAAGTCGTACGTGGCAATGTTGATTATGGTTCATGGGCGAGTCGTTTTCCTATGACGGAGGCGCTCGAGCTAGAAGGTATCGCTATATTCATTTATCACGGTCACCGTGAGCTCGAAATTGACCCTGTAAAAGGTGGCTTTAAGGTCATCATCTCTGGGCATTCGCATATTCCAAAACTTGAAGAAAAAGACGGCGTCATTTTTCTAAACCCGGGAAGTTGTGGCCCCAAGCGTTTTTCAAGACCTGTTTCTATGGCCAAGCTCGAGCTTAAAAACGGCAACGCCAGGGCCGAACTCATCCCTTTAGACTAAGCCCTTAACCGCAAAACCCCCAATTCTCGGTATACTACTTTCTTATGTCAGCACACCCCTGGTCCAGTCAGCGAATCAGCAGTTTTGGCGAAACCGTTTTTGCCACCTTTACCCGACTTGCCCTAGAGCATAATGCCGTCAATCTGGGTCAAGGTTTTCCTGATTTTGCTCCGCCTAAAATGATTATGGACGCTTACCGCGCCGCTGCCGATGAGTACCAGCAGTACCCCCCGCTACCCGGTTTACCTGCTTTAGCCAAAACTGTAGCCGAGATTAAAGCTAAGGTAACGGGGCAAACGCTTGACAGTGTTGCCAATGTGCAAATTACGGTGGGCGCAACCGAGGGGCTTTTTGCCATCATGCAAGCCTTTATCAATCCAGGCGATGAAGTGGTCTTGCTCGAGCCTTTCTATGACGCCTACCCTGCCGATGTGATTATGGCAGGTGGCATTCCTGTTTATGTCCCCATGCAGCCACAAGTAAACGGCGAATGGCTCATTGACTTTGATGACTTACGCAAAGCTTTTTCAGACAAAACCAAAGCCATTATTATTAACTCGCCTAACAACCCAACAGGCAAAGTCTTTTCAGCCGATGAAATTGACAAGATACTAGCGCTGGCAACCGAGTTTGACACGCTGATTATCAGTGATGAGGCCTATGAATATATTGCCTTTACCCCCTTTGTTTCACCCTCGAGCCGCCCTGGGGGGTTTGAGCGCACGCTTACTGTTGCCTCAATTGGTAAAACCTTTTCCGTTACAGGCTGGAAAATCGGTTATGTGGTTGGCCCTGCCGAACTCGTCAAAGCGGTACGCATGGCACATCAGTGGATTCCCTTTACGGTTGCTACGCCTTTACAACTCGCCTCTGCCGTTGCTCTAAAGCAAGCCCATCAAGCTGGCGATACTTACTTTGCTGACCTTGCGCATCAGTTTCAAAGCAAGCGTGATATTTTGCTTGAAGGTCTAAAAGGCACCCCCTTTAAAGCACTTAGCCCAAATGGCAGTTATTTTATTGTTGCCGATAGCTCAGAACTAGGTTACAAAGATGACCTCGAGCTTTGCTATGACCTACCCAAACGCATTGGGGTCGTAGCCATTCCTCCAAGTGCATTTTACTCACCTGATCATAAATATTTGGCAAAGCATTTGGTACGTTTTGCTTTTTGCAAAACCGACGAAGCGCTCCATGAGGCATCCAAACGCTTTAAAAACTTATGAAGATTATCTTTATTGTGGGTCAAACCGCAGTGGGCAAAAGCAGCACGCTCGAGGCGCTCTTTAAGAATCAACCTAGCTTGCATTTGTTGCCCAATCGCCGTGAGCTTACCGATGAAATCATTATTCCTGAAATGCTTATGGATGCAGGCAAAGAGCTTACGCCTATTAAAGACCGTGTGGAGCGCTTTGCCCTAACGGCGGCCTACCGCAAGAAGTATCAGACAGGCATGATTCATGCGCTAAAACTCTTTTTAGATAAAGGCACTATTCCTCAAACTTCTCTGGTCTTTGATAACATTCGTGGGCTCGAGGAGTGTCAGGGGGCTCTTGAAACCTTTCATGGCGCAAGGTTTATCTTTTTGTATGCTCCTCCTCTGGTGCGGCTAAAACGGATGCTCGGCAGAAAAGATGCCTTTGACACCACTGAGCATGTACCTTCAGATGCCAGTTTTAAAGAAAAGCTCGAGGCAATTCCAGAGGCTGTTAAAACCTTTGGGCTGGGGCCTCTCTTAAACCTTTATAACTCGGGAACCCCCGAAGACGTCCTTCTTAATGGCATCAAAATCATCAGCACTGAAGTGCAAAACTACAATGCTGAGCAGGCCGCAGGGTTTCTCAAAACCCATCTGGATGACCGCCAGCTTTTGTACCTAGATACCAGTCAACTTGGTATAGATGAAGTAAGCCAGAAGATTCAGGACTGGTTATGAGTAAAATTACCCGCATTGCTACCAAACGCATTAGCTTGCCGATGAAAGGCAGCCTAAGTTGGGGTAAGTCAAGCAAGTTAGCAAGGCTCGAGCATGTCCTGGTAAAAGTTGAAGCTGATGATAAATTTGGCATTGCGGAAGCCCCCGCTCGCCCCACTATTTACGGTGAAACGCCCGAGAGCATCGAAGTAATTATTCGAGATCACTTAGCACCAAACCTACTAGGTCAGGATGCCTTTGACGACGAGAGTATTTGGGATGCGCTTCATAGTATTGCCAATAATCAGACAGCCAGAGGCGCGACAGATATAGCCATTCATGAGCTGAGGGCCAACTTAAAAGGGAAAACGCTGCTTGACTTAGCAGGGCCAAATCAAAACTTGCGGGCCAGTTTTA
>JAHEBB010000154.1:7666-11284 GCA_024642575.1 Trueperaceae bacterium
TGGGAATAAGCGATTTTGACACCATGTTAGCTGAAGCCAGAAACATATTTGAGAGCGGGGTCAGTGTTTTCAAAATCAAAGTAGGTCGCAATGCCACTCATGATGAAGCTGTGGTCAAAGCCTTACAAACTGAGTTTGCTGGTGAAGATGTTCTTTTATATGCCGATGCCAATGAAGGTTTAGAAGCCAAAACAGCCACTAAAGATTTAGAGCGCTTAGCAAACTTGGGCATTGCCTACATCGAGGAACCTTTACCTGTAAGACAGCTTAAAGCCAGGGCGCAACTCAAAGCAGAGAATGTCTTGCCTATTATTGCCGATGATTCTTGTTTTAGTCTCTTGGACTTAGAGCGCGAACTTGACTTTGACACCTTTGATATTTTGAACATTAAAACAGCGCGAACAGGTTACAGCGAATCACAAAAAATGTTAGAGCTTGCCCTTCAGGCAAATAAAGGTGTCATGATTGGTTCACAAGCCAGTGCTGGGCTAGGCACCATTCACGCAGCCCTTTTTGCCTCGCAATCTGGTATTGACTATCCAAGTGAACTCAGCTTTCCCCTTAAGCTCCATGAAGACGTTTTTACACAAAACGTGACCTTTAAGCAAGGCTACCTGGCTGTAAGCGATTTAACAAAGCTCAGCCTAAAGCCCGAATTTTTGATGTTCTAGACAGGCTTTTTCCAGAAATTAAAAGAAAGCACTTAAATATTAAATCATTGACATTACTAGATACTTTTATGTATATATAAATATATAGCTATATAGAATTATATAGCCTGAGCCTTTGAAATCTTTGCTCAGGGGCTTTTTTCATAAAGGAGACACCTTATGCGAACGCTTATTCTCTTGTTTGGCTTAGCCTTGTTTGCTTTAGCCAGCGCCCAACCGCTTGTGGTTGATGAAAACTATGCGCCTAGTAGCCTAATGGGAGGCACCATCAGGGAAAGCTCGTTTGGTGACATCAATACTTTAAACCCCTATCTGACAGGGAGTGCCACTGAAGCGGCCGTTTTGGGTATGTACGGCGGACCAGGTACGGTTTACCGTGACTGGTTAGGCACCCGCAGTTATCGTAATAGTGAGGGTGGTTTTAACCTTTACTGGGCAAAAAGCATCGAAGAAGTCCGCCCCGAGCAAGAATTTATAGTTACCTTAAAAGAAGGCTGGAAATGGAGCGACGGCATTGAAATGACCGCTGACGATGCCATTGCCGCCTTTATCATTCATGGTGACCCCGAGGTTGAGTCTAATGGCTTTTCTTGCTCGGTGGTTGGCGATGAAAAAGTGGTCTATGAAAAACTAGGTACCTACCAGTACCGCTTTTCTTTACCCAAACCTCAAGTCAATGCCATTTCAGCCAATGACTGTGTCAATGCAGCGGGCGCTGTGCCTGCTCATATCTTTATGCCTGTTTATGAGGCACAAGGAGCTGAAGGCGTCAAAGCCCTTTGGGGTGTCGATACTGACCCTAGCACCATTATTTCAGGTGGCCCCTATCTGCTAAGTGAATTTAGACCAGGGGAACGTGTGGTTTTAAAACGTAACCCTAGCTTTGGTGAATTTGTGCAGGATGCCAGCGGCAACCCACTGCCTGGCCCCGATGACTGGATTGTGACTTTAAGTGCCGATCAAAATGCCGAGCTAGCACTGGTTGTCACGGGGCAAGTTGACTTTTATTGGCCTACCGTACTTGACCAGGTACGCGCCGTTCAAGAAGCCGTCAATAATGGCAGTATCAAAGGAAATTTTTACCCCAACCTTAGCCCTAGCACCTCGACCGACTTTTTAACCTATAACTTCAACTCGACCAACACTTGTAAATCGAGCATGTTTCGCAATCAGCTTTTCCGTCAGGCTATGAGTCTGATGATTGATCGCGACGCGCTGGTTCAAGCTGCCCTAGGGGGCTTAGGTTTTCCAGCGATTGCCCAAACGACCCAGGCCATAGCGCCCTTTGTGCCTGACTTACCCGAGTTTGAATACAACCCGGATGCGGGCGTAGCGCTGCTACATGATATTGGCTTTACCGAAATGGCTAGCGACGGCGTACTTACGAACCCTGAAACAGGTTGCCGCGTTGAATATGATCTGCAATTTAACTCAGGTAACAATCGCCGTGGACAACAGGCTCTGGTCATCTCTCAGATGATGGCTGATTACGGCGTGAAAGTGAACCCTAGAGAAGTTTCGACTGAAATCTGGCAAAACTCGATTTTGGGTACAGAAATGCCCCGTCAGGTTGACTACGACGCACAAATCTGGGGTTTATCGGGTGGTGATATCGATAACCCTTCCTCTAATAATGTACTGCGCATTGCCTCTAACCTGAACTCCTGGAATAAAAACAAAGACAGTGTAGAAGCCTGGGAACTCTTGGTAGATAAACTTACCGTGCAAATGGATGAAACGCTTGATACCGAGGCTCGAGTCAATCTGTTCAAGCAAAGAGCCGAAATTATGCGCGAATATTTGCCCCTTACGCCCTTGATTGCCCAATCTTTCCACTTCTATGAAAACCTTGGTAATGACTGGCCCAAAGAAGCCCTTGACGCTGTAAGCATTCAGTCTCCTTATAATCCTGGCAACCGCCGCGAAAATTTAACCATGGCTCCCTAGGGGCAAACTTGAGATAGGACTCCCTATCCCTACTACCTCTTTTGAACGCCCCTGTTTTAGAACTACAGGGGCGTTCCATAAGCTTTTTGCCTTTTTAAATCCTCTCCAACTTTATGACTACCATTTTGGCTTCAGCAACTTTAAGTCTTTTTGTGTCCTTTAAATCCTCCCCAACCCAATCATTCTCCCTTTGATCGGAACCTTTGGAAAAGGAGGGCGTAAAAGAGTTTCCCCTTTCTCAAAGAGCCTGTCTCAAACCTGATTTGGGAGAGATTAAGGGGGATTTAGAAAAGTCCAAATAACCACTTATTCATATTTCCATGCAATCTATCTATCCATTCTTTCTACCCCTACCTCTGTCAGGAGAAGCTTTTGACCGCTTATATCATCAAACGCATGCTTAATCTCATACCCACCTTTTTGCTGGCAACTTTTCTGGCCTGGTTGGTGATAGAAATTGCCCCCGGTGACTTTGCCAGTCAGTTTGCCTTTAATCAGGTTGACCCAAATCAAGCTACGCGGATTCGTGAAGTTTTAGGGCTAACTGAACCCTGGCCCATTCGCTACTTGTACTGGTTACGCAATCTGGTTTTTGGCTTTGATTTTGGTACCAGCATGACCAGTAAAGGCAGCGTTACTAACCTTATTTTACCGCGCATGGGCAATAGCTTCGTGCTGCTTTTACCCTCAACTATTCTTACCTTTTTAATAGCGATACCCATTGGCGTTTACTCTGCACTGCACAAATATTCTCTGGGAGATAAGCTGCTTACCGTATTTAGTCTGGTTGGACTGGCTATTCCCAATTTTTTTCTCGCTCTTATTTTTTTGGCTTTTTCAGTACAGTGGTTTCAAACCTTTAACTCTTTTCTTTTTCCTACTGGGGGCATGACCAGTCAGGGTTTTAGCAGTTTGGGCATCTGGGCAAGGCTATTTGACCTTAGCTGGCATTTGATAATTCCAACGATTGTGGTAACTATGTCGAGCCTGGCTTTTACCA
>JAHEBB010000155.1 GCA_024642575.1 Trueperaceae bacterium
GGTCAAAAACATCCGCCTAGCCGTTTTAGATGAGTCGCAAGACCGCATTAGTGAAGCCATGATCAAAGCCTTTAGCGATGAAGAGCGCTTTAAGCCTATCTCAGTAAGTAGTTTTGCTGAAGCGCAAAACTTGATGGATAGTGCGAGCGTTAGAGCTATTCTTGATATACCTGCGGGCGCACTAGGTGCTGCTCGAAAAGGTGATTCTGTACCTTTTAAACTTTATGTTGATGGCTCTGACCCTAGCCTTTCAGCTCAGATTCGGGCGGCAACCAATGCCGCTGTACAAGATTTAAGCAGCAAACTGGTTGCTGGACGTTCCCTTACAGGGTCAGGCTTTACCCCGCCTGTTAAACCAACCATAGAGCTTCTTTATAACCCAGATAACCGCACCGCTGTTTACATGGTTCCCGGACTCATCGGTCTTATTTTGACCATAGTTGCCTGCTTGCTCACTGCCCTCGCTATTGTTAGAGAGCGAGAACTTGGCACGATGGAAGCGCTTATTGCAACACCTGTAAGTCCTTTAGCAGTTGTTTTAGGTAAGGTTGCTCCTTACTTTTTCCTGGGGCTCATTGATTCGGTGATTGTGGTGACAGCAGGGGTACTCATTTTTAATGTTCCGATTGTGGGAAGCCTTTGGTTACTCTCGCTCGCCATTATTCTTTTTATTTTGGGCTCTTTAGGGGTAGGCATTGTCATCTCAACCGTGGCCAGCACTCAGGTTCAAGCTGTGTTTGGCACGATTGCCTACTTTTTTCCAAGCATTTTCTTGTCGGGTTTTTTGTTTCCACTGGACGGTTTTAATGCCTTTTTTGCTACCCTTTCTCATGTGGTGCCCTTACGCTATTTTATGGCAATTGCTCGGGGTGTCATGCTAAGAGGGGCTGGTTTTGGCAGCTTGCAAACAGAGTTTATTGCGCTAGGTATTTTTTGCGTGGTTATGATTGCGCTTGCCAGCATCCGCTTTAGGAAAACACTCTAGTGACGGACGAGGCACAAAGTAGCAAGGATAAACTTACCAAAGCAGCGCTCGAGCTCATTGCTGAAGCTGGCTTTCGCGGCGCAACCACGCGCCGTATTGCCGAACGTGCTGGTGTAAATGAGGTCACGCTCTTTCGTCTGTTTGGCACCAAATTAGGGCTCTTTGCTGAGGCGTTTATGGCAGTCACCAAGTATTTCAGAGAAGGGCTCGAGCACCCCAGTGGCAACCTTATTGCCGATTTAGAAAATCTAGCCAGCAGGTACAATGAGTTTTTTGCACTGCACCGTGGCGTTGTTCTTCGCGTCTTACCTGAAGTGAGTCACAATGCTCCTTTAAAGAGTTTAATCGAACCTTTTATCAGACGAACCAGTTCTCAGTTTTTTACTCTATTTGAAGATTACCAGCGTAAAGGTCAGCTCATTGAAGAAGACCCTAAAACACTAGCGCTAGCTTTTTTAGGCCCCTTGGCAGCTCGAGTGCTCATAGGCCCCATTATTGGCGAAACATTCAACTTTGAGGCAAAAAACTATGTCAAGCAATACTTGGAAGGACGAGGAAAATAACCCTTGCGACCTTATGCATCCAGTTCGCAAACTGCCTAGTCCAAAACAATGAGCGATACGCTGTGCACAGGCAAAGAAAATTGCAGCTTTAGGTTTCCACCTTCGAGTTTTACAGTGTGAGGGGGCTCGAGCAATTCCAAACCATCGCGCTTTTTCAGAGCTTCATACTGCCCGGAACCTGGGTACATGGGCTTTCCCTGCCGCAACCACTCGGCATAAGCATTGCTATGCGACTGGTCTATTCGGTAATGTTTTAAGCTTAGTGTCTTTTTCTCAAATGCCAAATGATCAATCGTCAGTTCAATCTCAAAGACGCCACGCCTATCCCAGTCATCATGATGGTTATAGATGAGTACTTCCAGACTTTTCCCAGAAAGCGTGGCAAATCCAGAAATATCTGAACTTTCAGCAAAACCATTTGCATCTTCATAGCAAAGGGGGTCTTTGAACTGGCTACTCGCCAAAAGAACTTCCTGATGACCCATTTTGGCGTACATTCTTAAAAGGTTTAAAATGGGCTTGTCAATGCCTTGGGTAGAAAATGTCCGTGTGCCTTCAAAACAGCGCTCGCCTACAAATAAAAATGCCCAGCTTAAAAGTCTTACATCCCAGCTATGGTCTCTGGCATAGCGACTCACCTTGTCAAACGCTGTTGCGACAAAACTAGGGTAATACTCGGTATTGCGAAAGTTTAAATTAGCATTGTCCCAGGCACCTCCGGCCGCCCAGCCATCGGGGTCAATTTCAGAAAGAACACACTCGAGCGCTTTAAACGCTGGGTACTTACTAATAATCTCATAGCCGTTTTTTGTGTGACTAAGAATTTGTTTGACCGAGGGTGGATTACGTTTACGGTGCAAAGGATCAGCGCTGTAGCCACCACCTTTAACATGAAAACTTACAAAATCAACGGGGCTGCCCTGCTCACCTGTATAAAAATTGCTTCCGTTTGCACAATGGTTCAAAAAGCCATCAAGGTACTGCGCCGATTTGCGATCATAAACGGGGTTGGTTGTGCCCGGGCCACCGACTCGAGCCTCTGGGCAAGCCGCTTTAACCGCAGCTGCCGTGTAATCATAGAGTTTGCAAAAGTCTTCTAAACTCCCTTTCCAGTAATAGTCCAGATCAGGCTCATTCCATAATTCCCAGTACCAGGTACAGATTTCTTCTTTGCCGTAGCGCGCTATACAGTGCTTGAGCAGCTCAAAAATTAGCTCATACCACTTCTGGTAATCTTTAGGCGGGCAGGCCCAGCCATAGTTTCGGTAGTTTTGGGGTTTTTCTGGGTCATAACGTTTGGTATCCACCAAATCTTGCGGCATAAAGCCCAGCTCAACAAAAGGCTTGCAGTTATAGCTTAAAAGCGTATCAAAAACCAGATCGACAAAAGTCCAATCATAAAGGGCATTACCCGCTTCATCTTCCAGGTAGGCATTGGTTGACCCCCATTTATAAAAACCGTGACAATTGCCTGTACAAAGTAAATGATGTGCCCTCACATAGTAAGGCTGCTCTTGCATATCTCTAAACTTACTTAAAAGCTCCTTGCCTTCAGGGGTATAAGTGTAATTGATTTCATCATAGCCAATATAAGTCCAGTTATGATCCCGTTTTCCCAGCCACTTGCTAGCGTCTACACTAAGCTTTACTGTTTGAACAGAGCTATCTTCCATACTCTATATCTCCCTTTAAGTAGTACCCTTTGCCGTTCCGTCAGTATACTTAGTTATAGCCAATGAAGCGAAGGTAACACTCAATACTTTTTTAGAAGGCTCAGAGCTCGAGCCCTCTAAAAAACCTAAAAATCCCGCTACACTTTTGCCTTAAACTCTGTTTGCAAGCAAATTGACCAAAATTAGATTTGGGGCTTGGATCATTTTATCTGCTCAGGTCATGCCAAAAAACAACATGCGGATAGGCAGGATTATTTGCATAGCCACTAATCTCACTACGAATGACGTGTACATCTGGCGTTTCAACCATGAAAACGGCAGCAGCGTCATCATTTAGCATTTGCTGAGCTTGTACAAATTTTGCACTTGCGGCTTCTTTATCGGTACCACTTAAAGCATTGGCATCATCAATCAAAGTATCAAATTCTGAGTTACGGTAATAGCCTAGGTTAAAAAAAGGCTTGTCTTCACTATGAAACATATTAAACAAGAAATCATAGGGAGTAACGTAGGTGGGCCACCAGTACATGGTAAAAATATCTTGGGCACCTTCAGGGCCACTTTGAGCCATTTCCCACTGTGCCTCCCAGGCAAGCCCTTGAAGCTCGAGCGTTATATTTAATTTGGCAAGTTCAGCTTTCCAGAGTTCGCCCACCAGTTGCTCTTCTAGATCTCCTGCCGCATAAGTATAAGTCAAATCAAAGCCTTCTTCTTGACCCGCTTCTGCCAGTAAACTTTTGGCATTGTCTAAATCAAAGCTTATGCCACTCTCGCTTAGCGCACCCCACATGCCACTTGGTACAGCACCCATAGCTCGGCTCCCTTTAGCTCCATAAAGATTATTAACCACATCATCATAAGGAAAACTGTAAACCAGGGCTTGACGCACTTTTAAATCATTTAGAGGAGCTTGCTGGGTATTTAAGAGTC
The DNA here is from genome assembly GCA_024642575.1 of Trueperaceae bacterium. Lineage (GTDB taxonomy): Bacteria > Deinococcota > Deinococci > Deinococcales > Trueperaceae > JAHEBB01. Next base: position 4,152 of record JAHEBB010000155.1, read on the forward strand.
CGTAGAGTGCTTGAAAAGAGGGCGTTGTATCTACCACCAGATCAGCGTCTGACTCGAGCGAGGCGTAACTATCAAAAGGTAAGTTGTAAGTAAAATCAGTTTCGCCACTGCGAATCATCTGTTCGCGCAAGGTCGGTTCTTCTAGCAGATCAAAAACAACCGTAGCAAATTGATTATCTTGCCAACCTCCCCAATAATCACCGTAAGCATTTAAGACCAGATTTTCACCAGGACTATAAGACTTTATAGTGTATGGGCCCGTGCCACCATCATTTCCCGCATTAAACCAATCGCTCGTTTGGTCAAAGACCGCGGGGCTAAAAATATAAGCAGCGTAGCCACTGCTCAAAATCAAATCTAACGGGGCAACAAAACTTAAATTGAATTTAACAGTCAGGTCATCGACGACTTCGATGCTTTCAATCCCAGAATAAATAAAAGCTGCACCTAAGCCTAAGGTCATGGTGCGCTCAAAAGAACCCTTTACGGCTTTAGCATTTAAAGGGCTACCATCATGAAAGGTCACGCCCTCGCGAAGATGAAACATCCAGCTTAAGCCATCTTCACTGCTTTCCCAGCTTGTAGCTAATTTTGGCTCGAGTTTATTGTCAGTTGTGTAAAACGTCAGGGTTTCATAAATATTAGCCATAGCGATGTTTTCACCACTAAAGCTCGAGCTTGGGTCAAGATCTGGAAAGGTGCTGGGGCTAGCGTAGCTCGCTATGCCTGTAGGCTCTGCAAAGGCAAGCGATAATGCAAAAATCAGGCTCAGAAGGATTAGGTTTATTTTTTTCATGGGTTTCCCTTTCAAATGAGTTTTTCTAAAAGGTCTTTATCTTGCTTGTATTGCTTTACAGCGTCGTCTAAGCTTATAAAACCATTTTTTACATCTGCGGCTATGCGTTTGGGATCACGTTCTTCTGGTTTGCCCCAGCCACCCCCATTAGGGCTTTCTATGCGAATGGTATCGCCTTTACTTAGCCACAAGTTATCCGTCCGTTCATTTAAAATTATTTCTGCCGAGCTACGAGGGTTAATAATGATGGTGCTTACGCCTGCATCTCCACCTCCTGCTAAGCCCCAAAAGGGATTTTGATTGTTTTCGGTACTGCTTTTAAAATCAATATTATCTTCTAAAACCTGAAATTCACGAACAACCCCGTATCCCCCTCGGTATTTACCTATCCCTCTATGGTTAAGGTTAAAACTATACTCACTAAACCGCATGGGGTAACGGTTTTCCATTACTTCGATAGGCGTGTTGGGCGCGTCGCCGTTGCCTGCAAACATTATGCCACTTGGCCCATCATCATGAGGGAATGCACCCCCCCCACCATCGACAGGTTCTCCTCCAATAAAACCCTTTTCACCTTCTCGAGAGAGGCTGTAAGCGCACATTTGATAGGTTGTGGCTGGGCAACGTTCAGGAATTATTTCAGCAAGCGCACGCACGATTAAGTGCACAATAATTTCTGCTACGTAGCCATAAGAATCGCAGGGTGCAGGATAGTAAGCACTTACGAGCGTGTTACGCGGCGCAGTAACCGTTAAGGGTCGCAAATGCCCATCATTAGTAGCATCCAGCGGCATAGTCAGAGATTTCAGGGTAGTGGCACAAAGGGCAGCTGTGCCGACAAAAGGATGATTGATAGGGCCTTTAGCAACAGGGTCGGTACCTTCCCAGTCAATATGCATGCTGTCGCCTTTTACCGTTATGTTGACTTGCATGCGGTGGCGTTTGCCGCGCACGACGCCATCATGGTCTATAAACGCTTCTGCGCTATAAGACCCGTCAGGTATACTTTCAATTTCACGGCGCATCCGCTCTTCAGAAAGTTTAAAGGTTTCAAGCATAGCCTCTTCAACGGTTTCTTTACTGTAGCGTTCGCACAGCGCAAGATAACGCCTGGCACCTGTTTGACAAGAGGAAATTTTAGCGTTTAGGTCACCATCTACCAGCTTTGGGTAACGCACATTTCGCAAAATAAAGCGGTGTAATTCTTTGTTAAGGACGCCTGCATCATAAAGTTTGTTATGCGAGAAAATAAGACCTTCCTGATGCAAACTTACTGAGTTTGGGCACCAGCCACCAGGCATCATGCCACCAATATCTGCCCAGTGCGCCATAACTGCTGAAAAAGCAACTAAATCACCTTTATAAAAGATCGGCATATAAAGTACGGTGTCACTAATATGAGTACCCGTATCATCGGGCTCATTACTTAATAAAATATCGCCCTCATTAAAGGTAGTTAGCTCGAGCCCACTTTGTATCGTTGGCGGTAAACAAGCCAAAAAGCCAGGTAAACCTGAGCCCTCAGCAATCATTTGCCCAAAACGGTTGGTTAAAACCATACCGAAGTCTTGCACCTCATAGATTAGAGGGTTATGCGCTGTTTTAACCAGCGTGGTTTGCATTTCCTTGGCAGTAGCTACCAGCGCATTGCGAATAACTTGTCTGGTGATGGGGTCAATGCTCATGCTTTAACCTTCTTTGTGGCATCATTTTTTATGATAAGGTTTCCGAAATCATCTACAGTTAAGCTTTGTTTGGGCAAAAGCAGCACGGTACTATTCCACTCTTCGACAATGGCAGGGCCAACCAAACTGTGACCCGCTTGCAGTTTTTCTCTGGCATAAACAGGGCATTCAAAGCGCTTTTTCTGAGCAGCAATAAAAACGCTCTGCATTCTTTCAAAGGCGTCTTGGAGCAAGGCGGAACTTGGAGCAAGTTTTTTCATGCTGGGTTTGGTGCTTGCCAAACTGGCTGACAAACGCAGACCCACAAACTCGAGCTCATGGTCTTTAAGCGCATGGGCGTAGGCTTTGTCATAGTAATCATCAAAACGATTTCGTAAACCAGATAAATCGCTAGCCACTAAATCCGTTGGTTCTACAGGAATTTTAAGGGTGTGTTCTTGCCCTAAGTAGCGCAGTTCGGCAAAGCGCTCTAGCTTGACATTCGAGCTATCTAAACCCTGATCGTTAAACCAGTCACGGGCTTCTCGCTCGAGCTCGCTTAGTCGTTCTTTTAATTCGCTGGGCATCATATCAGCATGCGCTTTGACAAAGGTTCGGCTTAAATCTTCGCGGTAATCAGCATTCAAAAGTCCATACGCTGAAAAGGCAGCCGGGTGTTGCGGAATAATGACTTGCTTCATACTGAGTTCTTCCAGCAGGGCTGACGCAAATAAACCCCCTCCCCCACCATAGCTCACCAGACTAAAATCTCGCGGGTCATGCCCTCTTTCAAGGGTAACTTGGCGAATAGCGTAGGTCATATTCATATTTGCTATATGCAAAATACCTGCGGCGGCAGCTTCTAAAGACAAATTGAGAGGTGTACCTACTTTGTCTTGAATGACCCGCCTGGCAGCTTCAACATCTAGCTTCATACGCTCACCCAAATAGCGCTCTGGGTCCAGGTAACCAAGCACAACTTGCGCGTCAGTAACAGTTGCCTCTTGTCCGCCAAACCCAAAACAAGCAGGGCCTGGATCAGCTTGAGCACTTTGCGGCCCCACTTGCAAACCGCCTTCTGCATCTAAATGGGCAATGCTGCCACCACCAGCACCCACTGAAACAATATCTATGGTGGTTTGCAAAGCAGGGCGTTTATTAAAATGGGTTAGGCTGCGCTCGAGCAGTGCCCCACCGCTTATAAGTGCAACATCAAAGGTAGTGCCCCCCACATCAGCCGCTACTAAGTTATCTATACCTAACTGCTTACCTAACTCAGCCACACCAATCACGCCGCCCGCTGGGCCTGACTGAATGGTGCGAATGGGGGCTTGCTGCGCAACTTTACTGGACGTAATACCTCCAGAAGACTGCATAACGGCAAACGAACCTTTGTACTTACGCTCGGCTAAGCCGCGCTCGAGCTTTTTTAGGTATGTGCTCATGCGCGGTTGGGTGTAAGCATTTAAAACAGTAGTACTGGTGCGTTCAAACTCTCGGAATTCCCGCACAATTTCAGAAGAGCTACACACTTGCAATTCAGGGCAAAGCTTGCGTGCTAGCTCAGCAGCACGTTCTTCATGAATGGGATTTGCGTAAGCATGTAAAAAACATATCGCTATACCCTCAACACCTTCAGCTTGTAAAGCCAAAACCGCTTGCTCTAAGTCAGGTTCATTAAGGGGTGTCAGAATATTACCTGTGTAGTCAAGGCGTTCACTCACTTCGTAGCGTAAATAGCGAGGTACTAAGGGGGGTGCAGGTTGATAAAAAAGATTATAAACTTCTGGGCGATTACCCCGCCCCAGCTCGAGCACGTCCCTAAAACCCTTAGTGGTTATGAGCCCAACCTTAGCGCCGTTTTCTTGCACAATGGTGTTCACAACTTGGGTTGAGCCGTGTACAATCATTTGCAAATTTTCCATACTCACCCCTAGTTTTTCTATGCCTTCAAAAAAGCGACTTTCTAAAGCACCGCTCGAGGGGATTTTTTCGACTTTTAAGCTTTGACTTGCTGGGTCAAAGTGAATGAAGTCAATAAAGGTTCCACCTACGTCTATCGCTAGGTGTGATTTATTCATTTATACTCCTTAGCTTGATTTGCCTCACAAAATTACCAAAGATTCTACAATAAAACCATAATTTGTCAAAATATATTGCAATTTTTCAAAATTTTAAAGCAAATATTGAAATTACTCAAAAATCTAGGTATGATTTCCTAATCTCGTGGAGGTAAGCCTTGCTCCCCCCAACACCCGAGCTCGATAATCTTGATTTTTCCATTCTGAGTCAACTTCAAGAGGATGGACGAAAATCATTTACTGATATTGCTAGTAGCTTAAATGTCAGCAGCAGTACCATAAAAAACCGCTACTCGCGCCTCACTGAATTAGGCATTTTAGATGTAAGAGGCTCCATAAATCCTTATCTTGTAGGCTTTAGAACCCATCTCATTATGCTTGTCAAAGTAAAAGCAGGCTATTTGGAACATGCGGCAAAGGATATAGCCGAATTTACTGAAGTCGACTTTGTAGCGATAACCTCTGGCGATTATGACCTCGACTTAACCGTAAGCTGCCGCGACCATGAGCATTTACTCGAGTTTGTTAACAAAAAAATGCATGCAGTTGAGGGCGTTCTTGAAACCCGTAGCAAAATGATTCTTCGGGTGGTCAAAAACAAGCAAGCTAACGTATCTTTGCTACCTAGTTTAGCCAAACAAGATGATGCCCCAACACCCAAATGAGCTTGTTCAGTTACTTACTACGCCGCTTAGCGTTTGCGGCCCTTGTCGTTGCAGGCGTCATGGTTATAACGTTTTTGATTTCAAATGTTGTACCTAGTGACCCAGCAAGACTTTATGCAGGTAGTAAAGCCAGGCCTGAGCAGTTAGCCGAGGTACGAAAGCAATTAGGTCTAAATGACCCTCTTCCCAAGCAATTTCTGCGTTACGTAAGCAACTTGGCAAGAGGAAATTTAGGAAACTCCTTTAAGACAAAACGTGCCATTAGCGACGACCTAAAAACCTTCTTGCCCGCCACCATGGAACTTGTTGTTTATGCCATTGTTCTGGCCTTAGTTTTAGGCATTCCTGTAGGCGTTATAAGCGCGTCACAGAGGGGAAAGTGGTTAGACAACTTAAGCCGCGTTATCACAATTGCAGGTGTATCTATACCTTCATTTTGGCTGGCCATTTTATTACAACTCTTTTTCTTTAGCTATTTGGGCTGGCTACCCTTAAGCGGTCGTTTAAGTAGAGAGATATTACTCACTCAACCAATTCAGCCCATAACAGGCTTTTATTCGTTAGACGGCATCCTGACACAAAACTGGGCAGCATGGCGCAACGCCTTGTGGCACCTTATTTTACCTGTCGTCGTACTGGCAACTTACCCAATAAGTCTGGTCGCGCGTATGACCAGAGCCGCCATGATAGAGGTTTTAGATGAGCCTTATATCCGCACTGCGAGAGCCTCCGGTTTACCCATGCACCAAGTCCTCTTTAAACGCGCCCTAAAAAACGCTCTCATACCCACCTTAACGGTTTTAGGTTTAACCTTTGCCTTCTCAATAACAGGTGCCGTTTTAGTAGAAATCATTTTTGCATGGCCCGGTCTTGGAAAATACGTGACCGATGCCATCATTGCAACGGACTTTCCTGTTATTGTCTCCGTCACCCTTATAGTTACCATCGTTTATGTACTTATCAACCTTGTGGTTGACGTACTCCAAGCCCTGATTGACCCAAGAATCGAGTTAGGCTAGGTATGACACCCTTAGGTGCTTATGAGCGGCTCTTTGGATCTTTGTTTCGGTACAGCTCGAGCCGTACTTTCCGCGCTTTAAGGCACGACAAACTTGCAATCATTAGCCTGACGTTCTTAATTCTTATTATCTTAGCCTCGCTCTTTGCCCCTTTCATAACGCCTTACGCTGAGCAAGGTGCAGGTACACCCAATATTAGTCAAAAATTTTTGGCACCCAACAATGAACACTGGTTTGGCACAGATCAACTGGGCAGAGACGTACTCGCTCGAGTTTTATATGGCGGACGAACCTCGCTGCTAGCAGCCTTTGGCATCGTTTTTATGGCCCTCATAAGCGGAACTATCCTGGGTGCAATCGCCGGTTACGAAGGCGGCTGGCTAGACGAAGTCATCATGAGAACAACCGACATTTTCCTGGCTTTTCCCCCATTACTCTTGGCTATAACCATAGCAGCGGTGCTCGAGCCTAATCTTAAAAATACCATCATCGCTGTAGCTTTAACCTGGTGGCCTTGGTATACAAGGATTGCCAGGGGCCAAGCCCTTAGTTTGCGTGAACGGGCTTTTGTTCAGGCAGCCGAGGGGCTAGGCGCATATCCCTTTGCAATCATCCGAAAACATATTTTACCCAACTTAATAACACCCGTCTTGGTGCAGGCAACGCTAGATCTTGGCACCGCGATCATGACTGTAACCGGTTTAAGTTTTTTGGGCATTGGGGTACAAGCACCTACAGCGGATTGGGGAGTTATGGTCAATGAAGGCAGGCTTTTTGTGCAAAGTGGTGTCTGGTGGGTGGCAACCTTTCCTGGCCTTATCATTTTCTTAACAACCCTTGCCTTTAATTTGCTTGGAGACAGTATTCAGATTGTGTTAAATCCAAAAGCTATG
>JAHEBB010000622.1 GCA_024642575.1 Trueperaceae bacterium
ACGTAACCACCTTTTGGGTGACCCATGATTTAAGTACCGCTGCCAGGGCCGACCGCATCTTCTTAATAGAGCAAGGCAAGCTAATCGAGCAAGGCTCACATGATGAACTGCTCAAACTGGGTCAGCGTTATGCCTCCCTTTACAGCTTGCAACAAGCCCCAAAAAAGGAGCCTAGCTATGCTTATGCCAGCTGACACTGAACTTATAAAGCGTGATTCAAGTTTAATGGGTCTGACCTACCTGCTTGATGAAACAAAACTCTTGGTACTATTTCAAAAAGGCTTTCCCGAAAAAAGCTACTCCCACCTTAAGCTGCTTTATATCCGTTATAAACCTCAAACGAGTTGCCTGGTTAGGGTAGAGCTAGAGTCAAAGGAAGGTTTAGAACAAGCCTTTGCAACTGCCCATCAGAGTGAAAACAAAGATAAATTTATTAAAGCAGATTTAGCTCCACCTGAACTGTGCAGTATTTTTGGCGAACTGGGCATTATTTTGCAGCGCTTCCCCTATGATAGAAAATTAAAACCCTTGACCAAGCTCTTAAACGAAAACCAGCGACCTGAATTACTTCAAAAACCCCTTGGAGATGCCTTGGGCGAAACCAAGTTGCATGCACTTGTCTATAAACCCGAGCGCAGATTTGTGGCTAGGCTCGAGACCGAAAGTCAGACCTATGCCTTAAAACTCTATAGCAAAGACAGCTTTAAACAGGCACAAGCAAATACTCAATGGCTGAAAACCTTAGCTGATCTACCTATTGCTCAGGGATGTGGCAGCTCTGAAAAGTATCAGCTCATTGCCTTTGACTGGCTAGAAGGAAAAACCCTGCGTGAGCTTTTCGCTGAAAATAAGGCTTCCCCAGATATTCTTTATCAACTGGGTCAAGTCTTGGCAAAACTTCACGCCCAAAACGCAAGCGGCTTTATAGCACGTGAGCGGCTAGCCGAAAAAGAGCGGCTCGAGGCTTTAGGCACCTGGCTTAGCTGGCTTTTACCTGACTTAGCGCAAGACCTTTATCACCTGAGCCACTATCTGGGCAAAGAATTCCTGACTTCACCTCACCTACAAGCCCTGGTCCACGGTGACTTTTACGATAAACAGGTACTTGTGCATCAGGAAACAATTGGACTCATAGATTTTGATGAAGCCTATCAGGGAGACCCTGCTCACGATATTGGACTATTTATTGCACATCTCGAGCGTAATATGCTCATTAATCGACTCAGCCCGCAGCAATTTGATCAATCACTTCCTGCCTTTTTAAAAGGTTATGAAAGTATAAGCCGTTTACCCGAACGCATTTCTCTTTATACTGCCACTGAACTGATTGGTTTGGCACCGCATTTTTTCCGCAATCGTCAGCCAGATTGGCCCTACTACACACGCAAACTTATTTTTAGAGCTGCTGACTTAGTCAAAGAAAGTTACCTTTTAAGCGCATGATGAATTTAGATAGCACGATGCCCTTTATGGAACGCTTGCTCGAGCCCCGCCATATGGAGAAAAGGCTTAGTGAAGCACTGGCAAAAGACCTGAAATTAGAAAAGCCCTTGCTTTTAAGACACAAACCAGGCAAACGCTGCCTCATTCAATACGATCTTAAAGATAATCAAACCAAGGAAGTCTTTAGCCTGCTCGGCAAAGGCAGAGCCAAAGGGCTGGATGAGCGCAGTTTTAAAAATCAGAAAACGCTCTGGTCAAAAGGGTTTTCTGACACTAGCCCAGACCTGATTAGCGTGCCCGAGGTTCTAACCTGCTTGCCTGACTTAAACACTTTTTTACAAAAAAAGATACCTGGACAGAGCTTATCTGCAATGCTTAGAGAACCCAAATCTGTCTCGCTTATGCCTCAAGTAGCTAAAGGGCTGGCGAAACTTCAGCAAACACCCCTAAAAATAAAGCGCAGCCACACCCTTGATGATGAGCTCGAGCTTTTAGAAGAGCGCTTAAGTAATACTAGTGACGCCCTACCTGAACTTAAAACGCGTATTCACAGTGTCATGCTTGGTTGTGAGATTTTAGCCAACAAGTTGCCCAACTTACCCGCGCACATCTTGCACCGCGATTTTTATCAGGATCAGGTGCTGATTTCAGGCGAACGCGTTTTTTTACTCGACTTTGATCTTATGGCAAAAGGTCAAGCTGCGCTGGACGTCGGCAATTTTCTGGCGCATTTAACAGAGTATGGTCTTCGTTTAGGAAATGTCGATTACTTTGCTGAGCATGAAAGGCTTTTTTTAAAGAGCTATTTAGCCCATACCGACTCTGAGCTCGAGCCAAGCATTCAGATTTATAAAACTATTAGTCTGGTCAGGCATATTTTTATCAGTACCCTATTTGAGAGTAGGCAGGCGTTTACCGAGTCTCTATTGGCACTTTGCGAAAACCGTTTAAGTCTCCACCACTTAAAACCCATACGCTCGAGCTACAAAAGAAACTTGTTTTTTCTCAACTCAATGCGTTTACTGTAAATCCACTCACAAAAAAAGCCACCCTTTCAGGTGGCTTTAGGTATTTTCCAAACAGCTTATACCAAACCCGATAATCTGCTTAATAAACGCTAGCAAGGTTTATACCGCTTCAATCAGGTTTGGTATTTGTTTTTACGATCAAAGATCGCAATTAATTCTTATCTGATTTAACTTCTTGACGCTGTGAAGTGCCCAGAAGCAAATCATCAATTTCATGGATTTCCATAGGGTCAGTTGAACTCAATTCAACCAGATCAACTACAGCACCAATAGGCAACATGGTTGCAATTCGACGGGCCAAATCTGGCGCAATATCCAGGGTCATAAGCATGCCAAAGGCTTCACTTTTAAAATTGGAAATCTCAAAGTTTTTGAGATAAGTAAAAACTTGTGGCCAGTAGCAACGGTATAAAGTAATTTCAGCGATCATAGGTTTACCTCGGCGAGGGTTAAGGGGGATGCACGATGAATTGACATTGTTAACTCCTTTTTCCGAGGATCCCTGACTTGTTGCCTTGGGGTTTTCCTCAGTCGGTTGCGCTA
>JAHEBB010000623.1 GCA_024642575.1 Trueperaceae bacterium
TCAAGTTTAAGAACGTCCGTTTCATTTTCCTAATCTTCCGTCACAAAGTGAAAGATTGCCGTACAGACCACAACATAAACCAGATCAAAAGCCAAGAGTAATTGTAGCCAACTTAAGCTAATCGCAAGGTTGCCTGCACCTGCAATTTCACGCGTTGCCCTGACAGAGGCTAATAAGATAGGTACAACGACAGGAAACATAAGCACCGGTAAAAGCGATTCTCTAGCGCGCAAATTGGCAGTAAGAGCAGCGTAGAATGTGGCAATTAGAGCAAAGCCTAGAGTGCCTAAAAGCACAGTTACCAAGAGTAAAAACCAGCTTGCTCCTACTTTCATTCCAAAAAAGAGAATGGTTACAGGTAATAATACAAACCCCAAAATAGACATATAAAGCCAATTGGCTAAGAGTTTGCCTAGAAAAATCGTGGCTCTAGGAATGGGGTACATAAGAAGCTGCTCAAAAGCTCCCTCTTCAAGCTCTGACTGATAACTCTGTGCCGCCGAAATAACACCTGCAAAAGCCAAAGCCACCCAGAGCGCTCCAGGCGCAATAATTGGCAGTAAGCCTTCCCTTTCACTAAAAGCAAAGGCTTGAATAACCAGAACAATAGCCGCAAAAAAGATAGTCGCAACGGTTGCGGCTTTGCTACGCAGTTCTTGCATCAGATCTTTACGTGCTAGCGTCATGACAAAGCCAAAATCAGTCACGAAGCACCTCTAAAGGGCTAGGCTCGAGCTTTCTCAAGTAGCCCTCACGCAACTCCAAAACACTATCAGCAAATTGCCGCGTATGCTCTAATTCATGGCTCGCCATTATGATGGTTTTGCCCTGCGATTTACCATTGATTAGCAAATCATCAATCAAAGATTTTCCCTCGGTGTCTAGGGCAGCATAAGGTTCATCTAAAAGCCATAAATCGGCATCTGAAATGAGCAAACGAGCAATGGCAAGGCGTTTTTTCATACCGCTAGAAAAAGTCCTAACCTGTTTGTTTCTAACTTGTAGTAAACCTACCGCGTCAAGTTTTCCCTCGAGTTCAGCCACCGTAACCTCTTGCCTATCATGGCCATAAAGGCTGGCAGATAAGCGCAGGTTCTCAAAAGCCGTTAAAGCCTGATAATGTCCCCCAAGGACACTGACATAAGCAACATGACGACGCACTTCTTTGGCATCTTTAATCAAATCAAAGCCAAACACTTTAGCGCTTCCTTTGGTGGGTTTAAGACGCGTTGCCAGTATCTTGAGCAAAGTCGTTTTACCTGAGCCGTTGTTTCCTGCCAAAACCACGGTTTTGCCCTGGCTTAAAACCAAGCTTATATCTTTTAAAACCAGCTCAAAGCCATAACGGCGAGCCAGTGAGCTTAGTTCTACTGCCGCAAGCGTCATAGCTTTGAAAGTAGCCAGTCAGGCGTAAAGCGAAGCAAAAACTCATTAAGCGCAGTAAAACGACCTGTTAGCATAAGTAAGCCTGCTATAACCAGTAAGCCGCCAGCTATCCTTTCTACCCAGGGAAGGTAGCGCCTAAAACCAGCCGAGAATTTTAGAAAAGACTCGAGCGCTAAAGCTGCCAGAAAAAAAGGTACAGCCAAACCCAATGCGTAACTTGCCAGTAAAACCACCCCTTGCATGAGGGTGCCCGAAGCACTTGCCAGTGTCAAAATGCCACCCAGAACGGGGCCGATACAAGGTGTCCAACCTGCTGCAAATGCCATCCCTAGCAAAATCGCACCCCAAGGCTTGGTGCTATCACCTTTAAATTGCTGCCGCGTATCTCGGTACAAAAAAGGTACTTTGATAATCCCAAGCATGACCAGCCCAAAAGCAATAATCAAGATACCGCCAATAATAAGCAGAATGGGTCGGTAAGAGCGTAAAACCGAACCTAAAAAACTAGCCGATGCGCCTAGGGCTATAAAAATAAGTGAAAAACCCAGAATAAAAAAGAGGCTGTTTTTTACAGCCAATTGACGCCGACGATCTGTAGTACTAGCGCCTCCTACATAAGCAAGATAAGAGGGAACCAGGGGCAAAACACAAGGCGATAGAAACGACAAAATACCTGCGACAAAGGCAAGAGGCAGTGAGGGAATAGTCATTTATAGGTTCCTAGCATCGTGAGTTCTCATCATAAGTCACTGCATTTAGCCACCTGACGGACAATTGTCCTAAGTTTAGCAAGCCTTTTTAGACTTCACATCTGACCTTTGACAGGTTAGCCTGTCTCCTAATACTAAACTGAAACGTTGGTGTAACGATACTTAGTTTGACCGAGCGTACGATCAAAGATCGGAATTGATGATCTAACACCACCATCAATTCAGCTTGGTATAAGGATAGCCACAATCAAAACAAATAGGCATTAACTGGCTTAAATCTCTGACTTAGACAAACAAAACCCAAGCTTCATCTCTGAACAAATCATTAAAACCAAGGGCTCATAAGTTTTTGCTCATAAGCTTTTTAAGGCAAAATGCTAAACTTGAGTCAGGAGACATTTATTAAATACTATGATGACTATGCCGATAACGAAGAAAGTTTCGGCCAACACAAAGACCGAAAAAAGCCCAAGGGCAAACAAAAAAAGGCTGATTTATACCTAGAGAAAAAAGCTAAGCGCTCGAGCATTGACCGCTTTTCTGACCCAAGCTTGCAGCAACTTTTTGAACTGGGCTATATCACAGATATTCTTGGTGAACTTAAAAGTGGCAAAGAAGCTACCGTTTTTCTCGCCGAAGGCCCTACTGGCGAACTGGCTGCTAAAATTTACCGTGACAAGGTTGTGCGCTCCTTTCAAAATGATGAGGTTTATAAGCGAGGTCGTAAAATCCCTCGAGCCCACTACAAAAAAATCGAAGAAAACCGTGAACGTTTAAATGTAAGTCGGGATGAAGCCCACTGGATTTACCATGAGTACAAACAACTCTGGGAACTTTTTGAGGCAGGCATACCCGTACCTACACCCATGGTCGGTCCAGGTGCCAATGAAATCGCTCGAGCTGGGCGCGTTTTACT
>JAHEBB010000156.1 GCA_024642575.1 Trueperaceae bacterium
AATGGTCGGCTAAGCAAACGCAATCAAGCTGCTGAGGTACAACCCCTCCTGGCTGAAGCTACTAAGCTTGAGGTAAATCCTGATGGGTTAGCACTGGCGTGGGTTTTAAGGCATGACTGGGTAGATGTTGTGCTGAGCGGCGCAGCCACAAAAGATCAGCTAAGAGAAAATGTCAAGGCATTTGATTTAGATCAGGAAAACCTAGAAAACCTAGAGGGGCTCGAGCAGAACCCAGAAGTCTACTGGAAGAAACGCTCAGCGCTTAACTGGAACTAGTCGCTGGCTAAACTAGAAAGTTGGAAAGCGCTCGAGCCTTGTTTGGCATCTACAATCATTTGAACTACAGGCGCGTACGTCTCGAGCGTGTCAACCAGGCGACCCGACAAATCATACTTGCGAATCAAATGACCACCCCGACGCGACGCATAAAGATAGCCTTTATCATCCACACCCAGATCAAGCAGCGTATCCATGGCTTCACCTTGCAGGGGTTCTATGGAATAAGAAAGCTCCACTTTGCTTTCCGGTGAAATCTTTCTGACTTTCCCACCAGATGCATCACTGATATAAAGATTTCCCTGATCATCTAACGTGAAGCCGTCCAAAACCCGCATTCCTGGCTGGTTAGCGCTCAGTTTAAACGCCCAACGTGTCTGGTAATTACCTTCGGCACTAAAGCGCTGTACCTGATGGTTACCATAATCAAGCACATAAACATTGCCTTGAGCATCCACTTTTATCGTACGTGGATCATTAAAGGTCCCCTTACCTTCGCCACGCCCGCCAAAATTAAAGAGAAATTTTCCCTGATTATCAAAACACTGAACAAAATTCGTCTCAGAATCCAGAATATAAACCCAGTCCTTTGGGCTCACCGCTAGGGCAATCGGGTAAAGAAATTCTCCTGACCCCATACCGTAAGCACCAAACGACATGCTGAGTTTACCGGAAGGGTCAAGCTTATGAATCATTTGATGGTTTTCCTGACCCACGCGGTACTCAAAAACAGCCGCAAAATAATTGCCTTTGCTATCTACGGCAACAGAAAGCGGCGCTGCTGAAAATGCGTCTTCTCCCAGACCAATATTGCCCATAGAGCTATGTAGCGAACCTTCGGTATCTAAAATGCGAAGCACCCCTTGCCTCGAGCTTACAGTGATGACAATGCGACTGGGTAAATCAGACCCAACCGGCTCTTCTGCAACACTTTCCTCGAGCGATGTGAGTACATCCGAAAGTTTTGGGCGATCACTAGGGTCTTTAGAAATCATTTGCATGATTAAATTATCAAGCTGTTTAGAAATCGCCAGATTTAGCTGCCTTGGTGGTGGTGGAGTTTGAAAAATCTGCTGGTGAACGATTGCTTCATAGCCACCTTTAAATGCTGTTTGCCCTGTTAGCATTTCATAAAATACCAAACCTAAGCTGTAAACATCGCTACGGTGATCGATCTTTAAACCTCTGGCCTGCTCAGGCGACATATAGACAGGCGTACCCACTCGGGCACCCGTCATAGTGAGGCGAGAAAGTACCTTGCCACCTGCAATACCAAAGTCCATGAGTTTAACAGCATCAGAGCGTAAAACAGGAGGTTCTTTTGAAGTCAAACCTCCATTAATAATCATGATATTGGCAGGTTTGATATCCCTATGAATAATGCCGACCGAATGAATGTGCTGCAAAGCCTTAACCACAGCTTTCATCACTTCGATACCCAAAGGTATGTTTAACTCGCCCGATTCTATATAGCCCTCAAGACTACGACCATCAACATATTCCATTGCCATATAGTGCTTAATGCCCACACTACCGTGCTCATAGGTTCGCACGATATTTTCATGATCAAGACGCTGCGCCACTTCGGCCTCACGGTGAAAACGCCGTATAAACTTAGCGTCAGCAACATATTGCTCCATCGGGATTTTTAAAGCAACAATCTGACCATCGCTCTGGCGTTTGGCCCGATATACACTTGCCATACCACCAGAACCAACCTTTTCAAGCACATCGTATCCAGGAACATCCATACTGTTTAAAGAAGGCAGCGCCTCCCCTTTCACTTTCATGGTAGGTTTTGCCTTGGCTTTTTTGTTTCTTGAAGGCGCTATTTTTTCGTTTTGTTTGCCATTTTGCGTTGCAGGAATGAGCAGCCCTAAAGCCATAGCTGCAAGTAGTAGGGGAACACCTGAACGCTCAAAACTGCCAAAAGCGCTTAGCCATACACTAAAGGTGAGAAAACCTATAAGCATGAGATAGCTGACCCAGCTTGGCAACTTGTTAAAAACAAAAGCCAAAATGAGAGCTAGGCCCAAAAACACCAGAAGCATTAGGGAACCTCTGCAATCACAAGCGTAATATTATCAGGGCCACCGCGTTCATTGGCTCTGGCAATCAGGTATTCAACCGATGATTGATGGTTTTTGGTACGTTGAACTTCTTCCAAAATTTCCTCTGGCAACACCAGGCCATGTAGACCATCAGTTGCAATCACAAAAATATCTTGTGATTTTACTTTAATTTCAACCAAATCAGGTAAAACCTGGGGTCGGGTTCCAAGCGCTCTGGTTATTAGGTTACGCCATTCGTGACCCTTAGCTTCTTCTTCGCTAATCAGGCCTTTTTCCAGTTGCTCTTCAACCCAGGAGTGGTCTTTGGTAAGCTGGTAAATTTTACCTTCACGAACTAGGTAAGCCCTCGAGTCTCCTACATGACCAAGATAGGCATGATCATTGCGAATAGCTACAAGGGTTAAGGTTGTACCCATACCTCTTTGCACTTCATGCTTGACTGCCTCTGCATAAACACGGCGATTTGCCAAACGAATGGCTTTTTCAGTCAAACTTTCTATACCGACAATAGGTCTGCCCTCATTTAGAGCATCGACATAGCGGCTAAAAGATTCATCCAAAACTTCCATAGCAAGCTTGCTGGCAACCTCTCCCGCCGCAGCACCGCCCATACCATCAGCTACCGCCAAAAGCGTAAGATGGCCATCACGTAAAGGAAATTGCCAGACACGATGGTAGTCCTCGTTTAGTGGGCGCACACGCCCCACATCAGAACCGTGCCCAACATGACGACTCAATTGCACAATACCAGTTTACCTTGAATCTGGTTTATTCCAGCAGGAAATTACACAAAGAAAGAACTCTGATGAGAGATTTCACAATAATTCAACTGATTTTTGGGCTAAATTTTGTTTCAGACTAAGCCTTAGCCTTTTTAGGCTCGAGCCTGTAGCATCTCGCCACCCTGCCACTAAATAGACCTACCATCATAATCTTTCAAACTAACGCTTATGAAAGATTAATCCAAAAAAAATTCACAAAAAAACCGAATAGCCTGGGCTATTCGGTTCAAGTACATGATTGAGTAAATTTTCAAACCTTCACAAAAAAAGCTGTTTGTCAGGATGATACCAGCACCCCTTTTATTACATAAGCAGTTGCAACAATTGACTCTGAAAAAACATCACCACTACACCATATACCGCGTGACCCACAAAAAAGGACAGGAGCAAAGGTGTAATCTGCCGATACTCTTCGATAGGATGAAAATCACTAACGATGGTGCCTGCGATTAAAGCCATAAACATTCCCTGACCAAAGCCGCCAACCAGGCCCAAAATGGGGAAAAACAAATCAATCTTTACGGGACTTTCCGAGATAAGGTACTGCGGCGCACCAAAGGTTCCATTAAGAAACATATAACAAACCCAGCCATAGATAAAGGAAACCATAATGCCGCCAAAAAACAGTGCTAAAGCGCCTAGAAGTCGGCTGCGATTATCAATTTTTCTAAAAAAGATGGAACCAACCGCTCCTAAGGTGTCATAGTACAAACCACCCCAGAGTATAGGTAAATACAAAAACATGATCATGACGGCGGTGGCAATTGCACCAGAAACTATTGATGAAAGGAATAAAGCCAGCATACTTTCACCTTCCTAAGGTTTGATACCAGGAACAGGAACCTGGTTGATCCAGAGGCTTATAAGGGTAGGTAAATAGGCAAGCGCAACCAGGACGGCAGCAGCTAAAAACCAGAGCCAGATATTATCTAAAATGGTGATGATACCTTGACGGTGTACCCATTTGGTACTAGCAAAAGGTATCTCAGGAACATCTTTTTCAGCTAAGGGTTTGCCAAATAGGGTACCAAATAAAACTGTGAAGTAGCAGATTACGGCGGCTAGCAAAATAACGCCACTGATACCTGTAAGAATTTGCGGTACAAGGTTGGCACTCGTATTATAAAGACCCTGAAGATCTCCAACCATATTTGAAATATGCGCACGCCTAGGAACCGCCAGAATACCTTGCCAGTGCATGCCAACAGCAAAAAACATCATGCCGATAAACCAGAGCCAGCTCGAGGCAAGCGCTAAGCCATTGGAAAAGAGCTGCTTTTTAACCAGATGAGGAATAAGCCAGAAGGTAATGCCAAAGAAAGTCAAGGTAACAGCCGTACCTACCGTCAGGTGAAAGTGACCCGGAATCCAGGCGGTGTTATGCACCATAATGTCAAGGTTAAAACTGGCATTTACAATCCCACCAGCGCCCCCAAAGACAAATCCAATCATGGCTAAAATTTGAGCAGTAAAGGACGCGTCTCTCCAAGGAAGTTTGGGAATCCAGCCAAACATACCGCTACCCCCGCGGTTTTTACCCGCTATTTCAAGCGAGGCAGCGACTGTAAACGCCGTTAGCATGCTAGGAATACCTACAAACATGGTAAGCATGCTATGAATCATTTTCCAGCCTACAGGTATACCAGGGTCAGTAAATTGGTGATGAAACCCTACCGGGGTTGAGAAAAGTAAAAACATGATAAACGCTAAACGGGTTAGTGAATCAGAGGCGAGTTCGCCGCCAGCCTGTTTAGGAGCAAGACCATACCAGGAAATATAGGCAGGTAAAAGCCAGAAGTAAACAATCGGGTGACCGGTAAACCAGAACAGCGTTTTGGTAACAAGTGGGTCAACGCCTGCCCGCCAGCCAAGTGACCAGGGAATAAGAAACCAGACAACTTCAACCACTATGCCAAGACTTGCAAGTGCCCACATTAACCAGGTTGTCACACTCATATAGGTCACAATTGGGGTTGCTCTATCTGGGTGCTCACGCTTCCAGACATGGCGCATACGCACGACTTCAAAAGCAACCATAAGACTGGCAACGACTACAAGAGCTAAGCCAACATAAAAAGACCAGTGACCTTGGAGCGGGGCATAAAAGGTATAAGTTACATTTGAGGTATTGCTCAAAATGCCAACAGCAGCAATTAAAAGACCCCCCGTCATAACCCAATAAGCTGCCCATACCCAGGTCATATTGGGGCGCATATTCATTTCACGAGCAGGTAGGTAAAGTAACAAACCACTAATAAAGTAAGTGGTAAAAACCAGTGCATTTAACACACCATGCAAGGTAAGCCCTTGATAGTAAGACTTGATAATAGGTTTTAAAAAGGGGTAAAAATCAATACCCGCATAATTAAGTGCTTGAAAAGGCCCAATAAGAGCGCCAATCAGCACTGCCAATAGTCCAGTGACGATAAAGTACAGCGCAACTTTTTTCTCTGGATGTCCTGCGTAGACATCTGTTTTTGTCATACTAATAGCAGCCATAAACCCTCCTACTCGAGCCCCAAGCTTTGTCTAAGTTCGTAGTTGTCGGCTGCAGTTCGTGACTGACCACGCTTGGCAGCAATTTCTTCTGGACTGTACTCGGTAAAGTTACTTAACAAAGCATCATTACCCCAAGCAGTTAACGCGTAGTTTAGAGCTGCGGCTAGATCGTCATCACTGAGTTGAGCCCAAGCAGGCATCACACTGTTATAGCTTGCACCATCAACTTTAATTTGACCTTGCATACCGTAAAGTACAGTATCAACCAGATAATCTCTGCCTCCATCAGCGTTATAAACACTAGGTAGGTGACCGACTAGAGGTGGAAAAACCGCGGCAAGCCCAAGACCCGTTGCTTGGTGACAGGAAGCACAATTTGCATTAAATACAGCTTCACCCGCATTACCGCTTTGGGCCAACGTAAGGGCATCCGCTTGGCGATTCGCAGCGTCCTGAGCAAACTCAGCAGATGAGAGTATGACAACCTTACCAACCATATTTTGATGGCTGATACCACAGTACTCATTACAACTTATACGGTACTCCCCAGGCTTATCAAAGGTGTACTTAAAATGAGAAATTTCCCCAGGTATCGCTTCTACATTAACATTAGTATTTTCTAACTGAAACCCATGCAAAACATCTCTTGATGTTAAGTAAAAATCAACCTCTGCGCCAACAGGCAAACGAATTTCTGCGGGAATAAAATTAAACATTTGTGCCATAGCCGCAACTTGAAATTTGCCAGGACCCAAGGCAGTAACACCTGGATTAGCAAAAAGCGCATGACTACTCAATTTATCAGGCGTTGTGCGACTTGTTGTTTGGGCAATATGAGTACCCTCTAAAGCAAGTGAGATAGCAATAAAAATAACAAAACTCAGTGACATGAGACCCGATGCACTGAGCCAACGGCGCTCCCACTTTGCTATGACTTCATGTTGATTATGCTCCACGATTTAGGCAACCTCCACTAAAACTATCCTCAGACCTAAGATTCATGATGCCTAGCCCCGAATGATATTCAAGATATACATACTGAACCAAAGCACCAGAATAATGACCGCTAGACTCCCCGTAACAAAAAGAGCGCCCAAAGGCGTGTCATCGGTTTTTTCTTTGTCTGTCTTTTTAGGATTTTCATCCACGTTTAACCTCCAAAAACCTAAGCATTAAGTTAAGTCATTTCGCTAATAAGACTCTGCCGCAAAAGTTCTGACAACGTGTAGGAGTTTTTCTGACACAGCCTCAGCACAAGACAGAAATTCCCTAACTAATAAAAAGTTTGACTCGAGCCTACAAAACCAGACTCAAAAAAAACAAGCCTATGAACCTTTCCTCAGGGAAAAACGCCTTGCAACCAACCCTTTTTAGCTAAGGCTTTCGCATAAACCTAAGGTCAGGAGTGGTATCGTCAACACAAATAATTTGCGAGTCTAAGTATCACAAACTGAGAGAAAAAGCAGGCAAGGCTTGCTTGAGGTGCAAATGAAAATTGCCGTTTTTAGCACGAAACCCTATGACAAAGCCTTTTTAACTGAAGTGAACAAGAAGCATAAACATGAGCTTAGTTTCTTTGAAGCGCGGTTAACGCTCGAGACTGTGCGTCTCGCCAACGGTTTCGACTGCGTTTGCGCCTTTGTCAATGACAGCCTGGCTGCTGAGGTTTTAAGCATCTTGTCGGGCGGTGGCACGCGCCTTATTGCTCTAAGGTCTGCTGGTTTTAATCATGTCAATTTAAAAACAGCCCAAGACTTAGGCTTAAGCATTGCAAGAGTTCCTGCCTATTCTCCTCATGCGGTTGCCGAGCACGCTTTAGCCCTTATATTGGCACTTAACCGCAAAATTCACCGCGCATTTAACCGTGTTCGTGAGGCAAACTTTGCCCTAGATGGGCTCATGGGTTTTGATATTCATGGGAAAACAATCGGTGTGATAGGTACAGGGAAAATAGGCCAGGCATTTATAGAGATTGTTTCAGGCTTTGGTGGCAAGATTTTGGCTTATGACCCTTACCCAAATGGAGCGCTAAAAGCGCAGCTTAGCTATGTAGATTTAGCCGAACTCTTTGCCAAATCAACCATCATTTCTTTGCACTGCCCTTTAACACCTGAAACTCACCACATCATAAATAAAAGCTCACTTGCCCAAATGCAAGATGGCACGATGCTGATTAACACCAGTCGGGGCGCACTGGTCGATACCACTGCGGTGATTAACGCGCTGAAATCTGGCAAACTGGGTCATTTGGGCTTAGATGTTTACGAAGAAGAAGGTGATCTGTTTTTTGAAGACCTTTCAAATAAGGTCATTCAAGATGATGTTTTTACCCGCCTTTTAACTTTCCCCAATGTGATCATAACAGGGCATCAAGGCTTTTTTACTCAGGAGGCGCTGCTCAACATTGCAGAAACGACTTTAGCTAATGTAACGGCTTTTGAGAGCGGTCAAGGCGAATGGTTTGAAGTGAAATACGAGTCTTGATACCAAGACCGAAAAGATCTCAAAAAACTCTGTTCAAGTTTTTCTCGATTAGAATGGGCTTGGTATTTGATTCGACAATCCAAGATTGCATTTATAACCCTCACTTTGTTCGGGGTATAAACGGAATTGGTATGAGGCTCGAGCCAAAAATTTAGGAAGGTCAATTGACCTTCCTAATTCTGTCTAGGGTTGTTGTTACCAGCTTAACAGCTGAGAATGAGGCCGCGAATTAATAATGGTTTCATAGGGGGGAACGTATTCAGGTACAACCGACTGCAAACTGCGGTTATTGATCAGATCGCTAAGCCATTCGTAAAGCGGTTTACCACTCTCAACCACATCAAAAAACTCAGGTCTAAAGATGATGCAGTGGCCTGTGCCATCAGTTAAATCCTTATTATCATCGTACATACTCAGATATGAGCGGAAATTTGGGCTACTTGCCTCAATCGTTTGCATAGATTTTGGCATGCGCTCGAGCCAGTCAATCATAGTTTCTGCCGTTGGAATCACTTCAGATAGCCCATCATTATTAGTATCTTGGAAATCTTTACGCATGAGGGCGTAGTAAAAGATTTGATTGCCGTCACCCATCGTATTAAATTGGCTAAGTTTGGCGCTGGGAAATGCTTTGGAAATGGCAATATAAAGGTCATTGATAAAGGTAGTCGTAAAACTAAAGGCATTTTGACTGGGGTCAAGGGCAGGGATAAAACTTGGCCATGCGCCCCCTAAAACATTCCACTTATCAAAGCCGTCTGCGAGAAAAGCCTCATTGACCACGCCTGCACCGCAATCCGCCATCAAGTGAATTTTGGCATTAGGGTAATGCTTGGCAATATGTGGTGTCCACATCATTGAACCGTAAGCGCCTGCACTACAACCGGTTATAAAAATATCTTCAGGAGAATCAAAATTATCATAGACCCAGTTAAGAACCGCACCTGCATTGACCGCGCCGCGATGATGAATCAGATTATCTTTGCCCGCATTCACACCCGATATTTCTTTATAAACATGGTCAGCATTGCCCCAATGAACATCGGCAGTGCAATAAGGGATATAAACGTGATACCAGTCTTTTACCGGATTTCGCAGGTCTTTACGGTCATAAATACCCCCAACATCACGTATGCCATCAAAATTAATATCGCCAGATTCAAAGGTTTCAGGAGACATCCAAAGGACATTTTTAGCGTAGGTTCCGGTAATTCCTTTTGAGCAAGAATAATCATCCCAGCAGGCACCGCCGCCTTGAAAATCAATGACTACTTTATTGAGCTTACCCGGCGTTGCGTAGTAGGAATATTTCGTACCATCTGAACACAGCGTGTCACCTCCTGGGTAAAACTGAGTCCAGGCATCAGGCTCGAGCTTAGGCAGTTTGGCTTCTTTAACAATCTGACTAACCGCGATACTTGCTTCATCACTTAAGTCTGCGCTGTCCGTCTTTAACTGAATGCTAGCGGTATAGTCACCGGCTGTTTTATAAACATAGGAAAATAGCTTTGCATTAATTGCTTGAGCGGGCTGCCCATCCCCTGGTGAAAACAGAAATTCTCCTGTACCATCGCTTGAAATCTCAAAAAAGACTTCGAGCGGTGCTGCTCCTGTTGCAGGTGAAGCCGAAAGACTTAACTTAGGCGTTGGCGCAGTAATATCACAGGCAGATATTAGAAGCGCTGCTAAAAGACAGAGTAAATAAAATAGATTGAAACGCTTTCCCATTTGCTTTTCCCTTCAATAAAAAACACTCGTTTAAGATGAGCAAACTTAGCCACAAAAACCACAAAGCACAGTCCTCCAACTGTGCCAGCTAAGATTATGTCTTAGTTTAATGCCAGATTTTTAGCTCTTTGGCGCATTCATCACAGCGCAGGTGGAATGCTTAAACATAAGTTTAAGCGGCTCGAGCAACTACCTATTTTAGAAAAATCTTCAGTCTAAAAACGGATCATCTTGCACCGTACTTAAATGTCTAGCGTCATTTACACGCTCGATAATGGCATCTTTGTCTTTAAACAAAATACGCGTGATACTGCTATGCCTGAGATAAAAACGCTTACGCCAAAGAGGATGTTCTATGCCTAAGATATGACTGAGTAACATTTGAATAGTGCCTGAATGGGCAACTGCCACAATGCGCTCGAGCTCGGGCAAACCTTCCATCCAGTCAACGGCTCTTAGCCTTAAGTCCTCGTATGATTCGCCTTCAGGCGCTTTGCGCTTAAACGGATCACTATACCAATGATTCCAGCTTGACTGTGCTTCATTTTCAATTTGGGTAAAGCCTTCAAAAACACCAAAATTGAGTTCCTTTAAGCGACCATCTTGAATAATCTCAAAGTCTGGGAAAACAATCTTTGCGGTTTCTACAGCTCGCATAAGCGGACTCGAGTAGACCAGATCAACCGTTGGTGTTGCTTTAGCCAAGTACTTTGCTAGCGCCCTAGCCTGTTTACGCCCTTCCACAGACAAAGAAATATCTGTATGTCCCTGGAATTGTCCTGTTTTATTCCATGCTGTCATTCCGTGGCGTATAAGGGTGAGCTGCCGCATTAGCATATTAGTCTAACAAGTTAAAGTTACGGTTTTGTCATATAGCAGGTATCAACCGAAGCTTGACCTTTGAAAAAGTATCTTCCAGATCTTAAAAAGCTGGGCAATAAAACCTAAAATGGTCGCATAGGTTTTGCTTGAATAAGGGCAACTTCATGACTGAGTGAAATCAGTTTTCCTTGCTCTTCTTTTACCTTTAGGTAGGCTTTCTGATTTTCGTTAAGAGAGAGGATGTAACGCTCGAGCTCATTTGCGACATCATCTGGTGTTTGGGCAGTGGCTATCCAGGACATCCATTCTTTATTTCGCTCAAACCTTAAGTAGTAGTGGGGCTCGAGCCCAGCTGCCAGTAGTTGGTGTAACCATTCATGAAAGCTATAAGCCTTGACATGACTCGGGTCTCTGGTTTTTTCAATATAATTCATAAGCTCAGCCAAGGGCTTGACATCTGGGCCGATGTTATCAATCAGTAAAAACGAACCTTCAGGTTTTAAAACCCTGGCAACCTCTTTGACAAAGCGACCCAAATCCGCAAAATGATGCGGCGCTATGCGGCAAGTT
>JAHEBB010000624.1 GCA_024642575.1 Trueperaceae bacterium
GCTCGAGCTTAAAGTCGGTGCGGTAGTATCTGGTTTAGTGCTACTTGGGCTTTGACAAGAGACCATAAAGCCTAGCAAGATTAGAAATAGAATTAGTTTATTCATCATTGACCTCTTAAGGGAAAAGTACTAAAAACGATAAGGGTTGCAGACCCGACAGTCTTTAAAAATCTAGAAGCCTTTGACATAGATATTGTTGTTTTGCCCAGGGAAAACTTCTGTCCAGGAAACGATAGGTAGACCTGTACTGGTGACTGCTAGTGAAGGTTCAAATGCTCCTTGACTTAGATTGATGTCTAGCGCGGCTGTGCCAACTCGAGCAAAGCCTTTAGACCCCAGTTTAGAAACGTAAATGTTGCTCGAGCCGTTTACAATTTGCGAGTACGACAGAAGAACTTCATTGGCTGAACCAAGCGCTAAAGAGGGTGTAAAAGCGTTCGGAAATCTAAAAGGGAGGAAACTAAAGCCTAAACTTCGACCATAGGTAAGCCACTGACTACCATTCCAATAACGGGTATAGATGGTTGGAACACCATTGCTTATTTCCTCAAAGGCAACAATCGGCAGATTGGTACTGCTAATAGCAAGCGAAGGTTTGCCAGCATTACTGGTCATTTGATAGTCAATCGGGTCTACCCCCAGCGCTTGCCAGCTTCCATTAGATAGCTGTTTAACATAAATATTGCCGTCGCTAAGTACACCCTCTTGCCAGGCAATGAATACCTGATTGTTCCTGATTGCCAAACTTGGTCTAGCTGCTGGAAAAGCTTCCATATTTAAAGGCGAAATGCCACCAGGTCGTACCCAGGCCGAACCATTCCAGCGTTTGACATAAAGCAGACTCTTGCCATTTTGCCACTCAGTCCAGGCAACCCAGGGAAAATTCTGATTATCTAGAGCAAGAGAAGGGCTATTTACACTATTACTAGAAATGATATCTAAAGGAATACTACTACCATAATGCACCCAGGCTGTACCATCCCAACGTTTGACATAAAGATTAGGATTGCCTGAGACTGTTTCCGTAAACGCTATAACAGGGTTATTTGTTGCTCTATCTACTGCTAATGAGGGAGAACTCGCTGAGTTAGTCAGGGTGTTATCAGGTGATTGAGCAATACGACTCCAGGCCCTACCTGTCCAGCGAGCAACATTAATATCATTGTCAGTTGAGGTTCCCATTTCTGTCCAGGCAACGATAGGCAAATTATTGGTATCTAAGGCGATGACGCTATCATTCGCATCATTTGTGGCAGTTTTGTCAAGGGAACTGCCTAAAGGTCTAAAGGTATTAGAGAAATAGCCTGTGACGTAAACATTCATGCTGGGAATGCTGGCATCTATAGTTTCTGCCCAACTAAGGACAGGGTTGCCAGACGCATCTAAAGCTAAGCTTGGATAAGCAGCATCTTTACTCGCATTGATGTCCCAGGCAGAACCAATACTTTGCCAGCTCGAGCCGTTCCAGCGCTTCACATAGATATTTCGGTTAAGGGGTGAGCTACTAACTTGCTCATTCCAGCTAACAACAGGCCTGTTTGAGCTATCTAATAGCAAATCTACATTTAAGGCAAAGTTGGCAAGGGTAGTATCGAGTGCTGAACCAAGCTGTGACCATCCCGTACCATTCCAGCGTTTAACATAGGTATCAAATGAGCCGTTTTCAAATTGGGAGTAAGCTACAACCGCTGTACCCGAACTTTCAAGTACGAGCTTAGGCGTATAGGCAATTGAGGTATTTAACCGATCACCTTGTTGCAGCCAACCAATACCATCCCAACGAGCAACATAAATATTTAAGGATTCTACCCAAGCTATAACAGGTACCCCTGTGCTATCAATCGCTAAACTTGGAGTTAGGGCGTTTTCGAGTGAATTGATTTTGACGGCCCCACCCACTTGCCGCCAAGTTGTACCTGTCCAGCGCTTAACAAAAATATCAGTCCAGCGCTCACTGATTTCAGACCAGCTAACATAAATTTGGTCATGGGAATCTAGCGCCAAACTTGGGTATTCGGCATCATGATTACTTAGGATATTAAGCGCAGCCCCGAGCTGAACCCAGCTTGTACCATTCCAACGCTTGATGAATAGCGTACGGGCACCACCCGCCCACTCAGACCAAGCCACAATTGGACTCCCAGCACTATCTAGAACCATACTTAACTGGAGCACAGTACTATTTGCTTGGTTAACTTGAGTACCCAATTGAATCCAGGTGCTACCATTCCAGCGTTTTACAAGGAGAGAACTACCTTCTATCCAAGCAACAACAGGATTGCTGTCATTATCAAGCTGAATATGGTTTGAATAGATAAATGTAGCTGAGCTGTTCACAGAACTCCCAAAACGCCTGAAAAAGTTAGCTTGCGTTTCAAGTACAGGTGAGTCATTCTGATTTACAGGGACAGGGTTAGTGCTGCTACAAGCTGCTAAGAAAAAAACCAACAGTAAAAGGGAACTTGCAACTAGTCGTTTCATTGGCATCCTCCATAGGATTTGTCGGTTTTGGGTTGTTTTAGCTCACTCTGGCTACTGGGTTTCAAAAAGCCCAGCCTTATCAGGTTTAAGGGTTCGCGTACAGCAACACTCTGACCTTTTTGTTTGTCTTGGCTTAAGGGTTTAAAAAAAGCTTTCATATCAAATGACCCCGTTGAAGTCTTCAGCACGTTGCAAACTGATGCGCTCGAGCTGGCAGTAGTCAATGAGTTCATCAAAGTCAGGTACATCTAGCTCGAGCGCTAGACCATCAGGGCTTTGCTTGGCTCTAAAAAAGGCTATGGGTGCTTGCAGAGTAGGCTCGAGTAAAAAGCCATAAAGATAACCCGTTGCTCTAGACAACGTGGCGCTAATATCTAAATAGTCTCCGTCATGCTGAAAACTGCCTTTGAAAATGCTGTCCCCCACAGAAATAAGCTCAAAACTACACTCTGTTCCCTGCATCTTTGATTCATATTTGCCTGAGAGTTCTAGGCTTGCCAGTAAACCCTGCTTTTGTTGACTCATCC
>JAHEBB010000625.1 GCA_024642575.1 Trueperaceae bacterium
CTATCAGAGAGCCCTCAGGAGACTATGCGCCACGAACCCCCAATGCAACTTCGCCGTCATCTGAGCGCTGTCTTATCTAAACAGGCAGGTCAGGCGATTGCTGTTTGTGGTGAACTGGGTCTGGGTAAAACATTTGCACTCAAAAATCTCCTTGCTGAAACGCCTTGTAATCATCTTTATCTAGAAATATACTTGACTGAGCTCGAGCTTCTAAAAGCCTTACCTGAGGCTAACTTACCCGCAAAATTGCAAAAGCAAATAGATAACCTTAGTCAAGCAGATGAATTGTCTCCTCTAGTGTTCGAGCTTCTGTTAGCCAAGTTTGAGGTTTTAAGTCCCTTTATTCTTGTTATCGAAAATGTCCATAAGCTTAGTTTTGAACACCTTAAACGGTTAAAGGAGCTAGCTCAAGGAATCTTAAAATTGCGAGGGATAGGGTTATTTGTAAGCAGTCGAGGTTTTGTACCGACACCTTTTAAAACGTACTGGCTCGTGCGACCAGGCTTAGCCGACCTAAAAGATTTACTAGAGTCTCAGGTCAACACCAGTTTGCCCTCAGAAGGGCTTGACTGGGTATTTGCCAAAACCCTGGGCAACCCCCTGTTTGCGCTCGAGTTCTGGCGCTACTTAAGTCAGCAGGGTTATTTCTGGTCAGATGGCTCACGCTGGCACTGGCGCATGCCTCAGCCAGACTTTTTACCGCCTAGCCTTAGGGCCATGATTTATGACTGGGCAAACTTAGTTGATCTGGGTAGTCAGGCAAAGCAGGCTTTAGAGCTGCGTACCCTTTTGCCTGAGCCACTTGATGAACATGCCTGGGCAGATGTGGCTGGGCTCGAGCCTCCCCTATTTAAAGCTATTCAGAATCAGTGGGAAAGCTTAGGGATTACGCGGAATGCTCAGTTTAGCCATCCCCTCATAAGCCAAATTATCAAAGAAAGTATTAGCCCTAAGCAGCGTATGGCGTTTGCTGGGCAGGCTTTAGCTAAGCTCGAGGCTTTAGGTGTTGAACCTTCGGCTCAACTGATTGCCGATGCTAACCTAGACAAAGCAAAAACCCTGCAAATTTACGAAAAGCTGGCGGCGCAGGCAAAAGCCGCTAATGAACTTGCTAAAGCTGGGCATTGGCTGGGTTTAGCCGCAGAAAGCAACCTAGACTTTAAGCTAAGCTTAGCCCTTGAAGCCGCCCAACTCTTGCGCCACAGTGATCTGGACAGGGCGCTCGAGCTAGCGCAACTGGCGGCAAACAGCCCCCCGCATGACCCAGAGGCCGTTTATTTGTGCGCTGAGTTAAAGGTCATAAAGGGCAGTAGCGCTGAGGCAGAGAGCATTCTTGACTTATTAAGTCCACAAGAACGTAAGACCCAGCGCTGGTGGGAAACGCTGATACGTTTGCAATACGCCACACATGCAAATTACGAAGAGGTGCTTCAGCTCTGGCAGGATAGACCCGAGCTTCAGCCTCAGGCCAGTGCCGAAACCCAGCTTTACATTGCGGCTGTTTTAGGCCAAGGTGGACAGTTTGATGAAGCCTTTGCCCTGTCTCAACCGCTGCTTAAACAAGATGAGCTCGAGCCTTTTTTACGTTGTCGCTTACTAGAATTAGAGGCACTTTTTTACTATTTACGAGGCCACAGCCAAGAAGCCAGCAACCAAAATGCGGAAGCGGTTGCGTTAGCACGTCAGCTTGAGCGCCCTTTATATCTGGCGCAGCTGTTACGCAAAGAAGGTATTTACGCTGAAAATGTGGGCAGCTTTGCTTATAGGACGAGCTGCTACCGTGAAGCCTTAGAGATTTTGCGTAACCATGGTTCGCCGCTTGATCAGGCTAACCTTGAAGCCATCTTAGCCAGTGCTTTAGCAGACCAGGGCGACTATCAAGAAGCAGAAAACTTGCTCCTTAAGGCGCTGGTAGTTTTAGAGCCTTCTGATAATAAGCTTATGCACTGTGATTGCTGCATTGGTCTTGCCTTGCTTTATCTTGACTGGCAGCCCCGCTACGGTGAAGCTATGGCTTTGCGTCATGCCAGACTGGCACTTGAACTTGCCGAACAAGTGGGCAATCAGCAAATGCTGCACTCGAGCCTTACAACTCTGGCCCTAACTGAAGCTTCTGGGGGCAATGCTGAGCATTCTCTAGAACTGGCAGAGACCTCATTAGCTGAAACCTATACTGCCTCATCTGAGATTCGCAGGGCGCGTAGTCTTTATGCCTTTGGCATGGCATGTGAAGCCATGAATCAAGCAGATGAAGCTATTGCAAAGCTTTCAGAATCAATTCAGCTGCATGCAGATTTAGACATACCTGAAATGGCGCAGCGTGTTGGGCTCGAGCTTGACCGCATTACGAAAAACGCCGAAAGTGCTTTGAAACGAAAAACCTGGTTTGAAGCTCAAGGGCTGCTGGGTGGGGCGAGCATTGCCCTGCGTTATTTTCCCTCAGAGCAAAAGGGAGCTGTGCTTGAAACTGTAGCTGTCCCTCGGCTTTGCCTGCTTGGCCCTGCCCTCCTTGAAACCCAGGGCAAGGTGTCGCCTTATCGGGGTCGTAAACGGCTCGAGCTTTTGGCCTTCTTACTGGAAACTAGGGTTATGGGTAAAACCGAGGCAAGTTTGCTTGAACTCATGGACGCTCTTTACCCCGATACCGATGAAGCAGGTGCCAAAGCCATTTTAAAACAACTGGTCTATCTCTTAAGAAACCAATTAGGGGCGCAAGCTATTTTGAGCACCGCCTCTGGCTACGCGCTGGGCAAACTTGAAACCGATGTTGAAGCATTTCTAAAAACGGGTGAGAGCAGTCTATTTCGTGCAAACTATCTAGACGGTTTAGGCGAGGCCTGCTATCCTGAAGTTCAAGAAAAACTGCTCGATTCCTTAAAACAGGTGGCGTTAGAGAAACTAGGGCAAAATCCGCAAGAAACGTTTAGACTCGCCGACATTTGGCAGCAAATGGAACCCTACGATTTAGAGGCTCTAAGTTTAGGTCTAGATGCTTTAGATAGGTTAGG